>CAMTOW010000254.1 GCA_947074245.1 uncultured Bacteroidales bacterium
TAACACTCTTTCCCTACACGACGCTCTTCCGATCTATTTGATTCAATTCTTTTTTCTCAGCATGTTCTCACCGAAATACCCGTACCGCTCAGGTAGGTTTTCAATTCGGGAATGCGGATCTCCCCGAAATGGAAGATTCCGGCGGCAAGGGCGGCATCTGCTTTTCCTCGCTCGAATACCTCCCGAAAGTCCTCTTTACACCCCGCTCCCCCCGATGCGATCACCGGAATGGAGAGTTGAGATGCGAGTCGGGCGAGAGCATCGCAGGCGTATCCCGTGCGCACTCCGTCATGATCCATCGACGTGAACAGGATTTCACCCGCTCCACACTCCTGCGCCCGATATGCCCACTCAAACAGATCGGTATCCGTAGCCACACGTCCCCCGTTCAGATAAACGTTCCAGTCTTCGTTTTCACATCGACCGTCGATAGCAACCACGACACACTGACTTCCGAAACGTGAAGCAATGGCGCCGATCAGTTTCGGTTCGCGGAACGCCGACGAATTGATCGAGATCTTATCCGCGCCGTTATCGAGCAGGCGTGCCACATCATCTACACTCGATATGCCTCCCCCTACCGTAAAAGGGATATTGATTCGAGAAGCGATACGAGAAACCAACTCGGGAAGTGTTTTCCGTCCTTCGTGAGTTGCCGTTATATCCAGAAAGACCAGTTCGTCGATCCCCTCACGAACATACTTTTCAGACAGTTCCAACGGACAGCCGGCATCTTTGATTCCTACAAAATTGGTCCCTTTTACCGTGCGTCCGTCTCGGATGTCAAGACACGCTATGATTCGTTTGGTCAGCATCACCACTCCTCCCTCATCAGTTCATCGAGCGAAATCAGCCCTTCATAAAGTGCTTTTCCGATAATCGCCCCATGCACGCCCGCATCCCGAAGTCGTACCAGTTCGTCAATGGAAGATACCCCTCCGCTAGCGATCAGTTCCATTTCCGGATAGCGGATCAGCAACTCCCGATACCAGTCATCGGCACATCCCTGCATCATTCCGTCTTTCCCGATATCGGTGCATACGAAACGGCGACTCCCGTTCTGTAGATATCGGCCGATAAAACTTTCCGCATCTTGCGCTACGGCTTGCTGCCAGCCATCCACCGCGATCTTGCCCGCTTTGGCATCAGCTCCGATCAGAATGCGTTCGGCACCCCATCGTTGAGTCCATCCAATCACCTCTTGCGGATCTTTTACCGCGATGCTTCCCGCCGTAAGAGCAAAAGCACCGGCGTTGAAAGTTGATTCGGCATGAGTTCGGGCTCGAACTCCACCTCCGAAATCAATCTCCAGGGAGGTTCGGGTCGCGATCTGTTCCAAAATACGCAGGTTGCGAGGCTCGCCCGTGCGCGCTCCGTCGAGATCGACCAGATGCAGGCAACGGATTCCCGCATCTTCAAAACATTTAGCCGTATCAAGCGGCGAGGCGGAATACGTTTTCCGCATATCAAAATTCCCTTGAGTCAGACGGACGCACTTGCCGTCAATCAAATCTATGGCAGGTATGATTTTCATTTTCTATCGGTTTAAAAATTCCATTAAAAGTCGTTCGCCTGCTGCTCCGCTTTTTTCAGGATGAAACTGGCATCCCCAAAACCGGTCTTTCACAAGCATGGCGCTGAACGGCTGTATATATTCACATTGTGCGGCGGTATCGTCACAAAGCGCAGCGTAGTAACTGTGTACGAAGTAATAATATTCGTCTTTCTCATTGCGAAGAACTCCTTTATCGGGGCGAATAATCACCTGATTCCATCCCGTATGCGGAACTTTTTCCTCTCCATGAAAACGACGGACCTGCGTATCGAATATTCCCAAACCGGCCACATCGCCCTCCTCGGTATGAGCACACATCAATTGCATTCCCAGGCAAATACCCAAAACAGGAACATTCAGATCGGGAATCAATCGATCCAATCCATATTTCCGAATATTCTCCATCGCATAAGCGGCATGCCCCACTCCGGGAAATATCACATGGGAAGCTAGAGCGATTCGGTCGCCGTCACTGGTTCGCGTCGGTTCTGCGCCCAATCGCCGAAGTGCGAACTCGACCGATTTCACATTACCGGCTCCATAATCGATGATGACTACGTCTCTCATGCCAGAACTCCTTTCGTCGATGGTATCTGATTTCCGGTTTGAGCGATGTCACGCCGAATCGCCTGCCGTACCGATCGGGCGAACGCTTTGTAAATCGCTTCCGCCACATGATGTTCATTTTCTCCCTGAGCGGAAAGATGCAGATTGCATCGCGCCCCTTCGCCAAACGATTTGAAAAAATGACGAAACAGTTCGGTCGGCATATCACCGATCTTCTCGCGGCGGAATGTTACGTTCCAGATCACTTCGTTTCGTCCACCGAAATCAAGAAGCGCCGTAGCTGCGGACTCATCCATCGGCAAAGAGAATCCGTACCGATCAATTCCCGCCTTCTCTCCCAAAGCCTCCGCAAACGCTTCGCCCAATACGATCGCAGCGTCTTCGACCGTATGATGTTCATCGACTTGCAAATCGCCTTTCACCCGAAGCGAGAGATCGATTCCCGAATGTTTGGTAAACAACTCAAGCATATGATCCAGAAATCCGATCCCCGTAGCGATATCGGATTTACCATTCCCGTCGAGGTTCAGCGTCAAATGGATATCCGTTTCTTTGGTGACTCTGCTTCGTTGGGAGCGTCGTTGTCCGAAACGAAGAAATTCATAAATCGTTTTCCAATCCGTCGTTTCGAGAGCGATCGTATCGGGTCCGACAAAAGTTGCTTCGGGATTCAATGCCGGATCGTTATTGAGGAAAATCGCTTTACATCCCATATTGGCGGCAAGCATCACATCAGTCTGCCGATCTCCGATTACAAAAGAGTTTTCCAAATCCCACTCCCCGTTCAGATAGGGAGCGACCATCCCCGTACCCGGTTTCCGATTCGGAGAATTCTCTTCCGGCAACGACGGGTCAATCAGGATTTCTCGAAATACGATACCCACCGAGTCCATCACGTCTAGAATGATCTTCTGCACCTGATCGAAGGATTCGCGAGGATAGGCGGCCGTTCCCAAACCATCTTGATTACTCACCATCACCAGTGTATAGTCCAATTCATTGGCAATGCGAGCGAGCATGCTGATCGCATCGGGATAAAACTTCAGTTTATCGATGCTGTCTATCTGATAATCGGCCGGTTCACATATCAACGTGCCGTCTCGGTCGATCAATAAAAGTTTCTGTTTTTTCATTCCGTAAAGTTTTTGAGCACATTCAACAACCGTTGATTTTCCATCTCTGTACCGATCGTGATGCGCAGGCAGTTTTCACAACCCGGTTCATTGGCACGGTTGCGCACGATGAATCCCTGTTTTCTCAGATAGTCGAATACCGACTGACTGTCTTCAAACCGAACCAACAGAAAATTGGTATCGGATGGAAAAACGGTTCTCACGAATGAAATCGTCCGAAGATCCGATTCAAGTCTTTTTCGGTTTCGACGCAACTCTTCGATCCGTTGCCGGATCAAATCGGGATTCGAAAGGGTCTCCAAGGCAGCCTGTTGATTTAAGACACTGACATTATAAGGAGGTTTCACCTTCGCGAGCACGTTCTGAATCTCTTCCGATGCGATACCGATTCCGATACGCGCTCCGGCAAGTCCCCAAGCTTTGGATAGCGTCTGCAAAACGTAAAGGTTGGGATAACGAGGCAGTAGAGCGACCGCACCCAAGACAGGATCGAAATCGGCATACGCTTCGTCCACGACCACGATTCCGTCAAAACGGGTTACGATCGCTTCGATCACTTCGAGCGGAACCCGGTTGCCCGTCGGATTGTTGGGAGAGCAAATAAACAGGATTCTCGAGTTTTCGTCCACCCGTTCAAACAAAGCGTCCGTCGAAATCGTAAAATCCTCGTTCAATCGAATCTTGCGCACTTCTACATCCTGGATCCGGGCGGCAACTTCATACATTCCATAAGTAGGCTCCATCATCAATACATTACTCTTGCGGGGTTCACATACGATCCGAAAAAGCAGATCGATCACTTCATCCGATCCGTTTCCGACAAATAATTGCGATTCGTCGACATTCTTTAGGTCGGCAAGCTTCCGCTTTAACTCCTTTTGATGCGGATCGGGATATCGGTTCACTCCGTTTTCATACGGACTTTCATTGGCAGATCGGAAGAGCGTCGTGTAGGGAAAGAGTGGTAAGATTAGTGTAGGTCTCGGG
>CAMTOW010000255.1 GCA_947074245.1 uncultured Bacteroidales bacterium
AAAATCGCTCAAAGAGAAAACACCTTTGATGTTTTCAAGAGAATCTTCCTCTAAATTTTCCCAAATTGTATCTCCTGTAAACAATAAGACAGAATCTGAATGATTGACGATATGGTGAATATCATTCGGGTTGAAATCTTGTAGGATCGGAACAATGACCGCTCCATAGGTAATTACCGCCATATAAGTAGTTGCCCACTGGATATTGTTACGTCCGATCAGAGATATCTTATCTCCTTTTTTAATATTCATCTCATCGAAAAGGAGATGTAGCTTGGCAATCTCTGCTGCGAATTGAGCATACGTCAGAGTTGTTTTATCCGTATAATCGCTAAATGCAGGCATATCCCAGTTTTCACGGAAACTGGTTTCGTATAGTTTAATGAAATTCTGCTGTATCATAAGCACATTATTCTCTGTTTTGTGCAAATTTATAAAGAATGAACGGAGTAGCAAGATTTACTCTCCAACTGACACAACTCTTAACACGAAAAAATTATCGAAAATCCGTAACTTTGCGTCCGCTTATTTATATGATATTCAACTGTTTGATTTGTAAGTAGATAATTTTTATGCTTATCAACAAAACAACGTACTCAAAGAATGATAGATCAAAGTATTTTCGAAAATAAAAAAGCAGCCTATTTCACATTAGGTTGTAAATTGAATTTTGCAGAGACATCTGCTATTGGTAAGGTCCTTTCTGAAAATGGGGTTCGTAAGGCCCGTGTTGGAGAAATGGCAGATCTATGTGTGGTAAATACATGTTCTGTAACTGAATTGGCTGACAAGAAATGTCGTCAGACCATTCGAAAAATCGCGAAGAAACATCCCGGAGCCTTTATCGTCGTGACGGGTTGCTATGCCCAGCTGAAGCCGGAAGATGTAGCGGGTATACCCGATGTCGATTTGGTATTGGGTGCAGAACAAAAACTGGATATCCTGCAATACCTCGGCGATATGTCAAAACAAGAGGGGCAAGGAGTCATGATTACATCCAAAACAAAAGATATCCGCACTTTCCAACCCTCCTGTTCCCAAGGCGACCGAACTCGCTATTTCCTGAAAGTTCAGGATGGATGTGATTATTATTGCTCTTATTGCACGATCCCGTTTGCAAGAGGGCGGAGTCGTAATGGAAATATTGCAGATTTGGTAGCTCAGGCTAAAGAGGTAGCTGCCGGGGGCGGAAAGGAAATCGTCCTTACAGGTGTGAATATCGGTGATTTCGGGAAAAGTAATGGTGAAACATTCTTCGATTTAGTGAAAGCTTTGGATGAAGTGGAAGGAATAGAGCGTTACCGCATCTCTTCTATCGAACCCAATCTGCTGACCGATGAGATCATTGAGTTTGTCGCTGTTTCAAAACGTTTCGTACATCATTTTCATATTCCGCTTCAATCCGGCTCCGACGAGGTTCTTTCATTGATGCGCCGTCGTTACGATACCGCTTTGTTTGCTGCGAAAGTAAAAAAGATAAAGGAGATCATGCCGGATTGTTTCATTGGTGTCGATGTAATCGTGGGTGTACGAGGTGAAACAGACGAACTGTTCGAACAGGCCTGTCGATTTATCGAAGGATTGGATATTTCTCAATTGCACGTCTTTACCTATTCGGAGCGCCCCGGCACGATGGCCTTGAAAATTGATCATACGGTCGATCCAAAAGAAAAACATCGCCGCAGTCAGCTTATTTTGGAGATTTCCGATCGGAAATTAAAATCCTTTTACGAATCGCAGAAGGGGAAAAAATGCAAAGTTCTATTTGAACAGCCGGCCAAAAATAAACCGATGCATGGATTTTCAGAAAACTATATCCGGGTAGAAGCTCCTTATGATGCGCGAATGATCAATCTTGCGGTGGAAGTTACCCTTGGTGATTCTAATGAAACGGGCGATTCTTTGAATGCCATATTTTAAAACTCACTTTATAAAGATTATGGATTCTTTTTTATTCAATATCCTTAAATGGTGGCTTTACACATTGGCAATACTTCCTTTCCGGGTATTATATGTCATAAGCGATATCCTGTTTTATCCTCTTTACTATGTGATCAGATATAGAAGGAAGGTGGTGCGGGCTAATCTCACCAGTTGTTTTCCGGAGAAAACTTTGCGAGAGATCAAAGCACTCGAAAAACAGTTTTATCATCATTTTTGTGATTATATCATCGAAACGGTCAAGTTGATGCATGTATCAGACCAAGAGATGGATCGGCGCATTCGTTATACAAATCCGGATATTCTACAGGATTTACTTAAGAACGGGAAGTCGGTCTTTCTGATGCTTGGTCATTATGGAAATTGGGAATGGATAACGAGTGTCATGCGACTGATCGATGAAAAGACGGTTTTTGGAGGTCAGATTTATCGTCCCCTTAGGAATAAGGCTGCCGATCATTTCTTTTTGGAGTTGCGAAAGCGTTTCAATTCGACCGGAATACCCAAAAACGACACCTTGCGTGAAATATTAAGTCTTCATCGTGATAAACGGCAGATGGTGATCGGTTTTATAGCCGATCAAACTCCTTCTCGAAACAATCTTCATTATTGGACGATGTTTCTAAATCGTGAAACTCCGGTCTTGACAGGAGCCGAAAAGATTGCTCGTAAAATAAACGCAGCCATACTCTTCGTTGATATGAAAAAGGTCAAGCGTGGTTATTATGAAGCGACATTCAAAACGATTACTGAAAATGCGAAGGAAACTTCCGATTTCGAAATCACCGAGAAGTATATCCGTCAGATGGAGTTGTCGATTCTGGATGCTCCCCAATATTGGTTATGGACACACAAACGTTGGAAACATAAAAAAAACGCAGAATGAAAAAAGTCGCAGTGGTCATCTTAAATTGGAATGGCGTCCATCTTCTTCGTCATTATTTACCTACGGTCTGTCAATATACTTCATCAGACTTGGCGGATATCTATGTAGCGGATAATGGATCAACCGATAATTCATTGGACGTTCTTAAAAAAGAGTTTCCCGATATCCATGTAATTGCGATGCCCGACAATACCGGATTTGCATCCGGTTATAATATTGCGCTTGATTCCATTCAGCATCCCTATATCGTATTGCTTAATTCGGATGTTGCGGTTACGCCGAACTGGCTTGAACCATTGGTCGGGTATGCTGATGAAAACCCGGATGTAGCGGCGTCACAACCGAAGATTCTTTCAGATCGGAATCGTCGTTTTTTTGAACATGCGGGTGCATGTGGCGGTTATATTGATAAATACGGTTTTCCTTTTTGTAGAGGTCGGTTATTCGATCATGTAGAGGAAGATAAGGGGCAATATGATACCGTTACGGATATATTTTGGGCGACAGGAGCTTGTCTTTTCATTCGGAATGCCGATTTTAAGAAAGCAGGAGGGCTCGATCCGTTGTTCTTTGCCCATATGGAAGAGATTGATCTTTGTTGGCGATTGCGTCAGTTCGATCGACGAATTGTTTGCATTCCGCAAAGCGCCGTATATCATCAAGGTGGTGCGACATTGGATATGGACAATCCGCGTAAAACATATCTCAACTTCAGAAACAACATTCTGATGCTCTATAAGAATCTACCCGCAAAAGATCGTCAAAAGACGCTTTTTATCCGAATGTTGATGGATGGTATAGCCGCATTGGGTTTTATGGCCAAAGGTAAAGTCGGGAATGTTCGTGCCGTGTGGAGAGCCCATCGGGATGCTCGTTCGATGATTCGGGAAAATTACCGGAACGCATACTCCAAGGGCGGCCGTCAAAAATTACTGGGGATATTTCCTTATTCAGAAAAATCCATCGTTTCCGAATATTATTTGAAAGGTAAAAAACGTTTTTCCGACTTGAGTTTATGAATATTCGATGTATAAAAATAAGTAATTTATGAGGCTTCCTGTTTTTAATGTGAAGTTTCCTAAACTTATCATTATCATCTGAAAGTATTCAATCAAATTCGATCTTTCAAATCATTTTTCTAAGTAATTTTACTCACTTGATTTTAATAATTTATTCAGTTTAACAAGAAATGAGAAGATGGCGTATTGAAGATTCAGCCGAACTGTATAATATTCACGGTTGGGGGTTGAATTATTTTAATATCAACGAAAATGGGAACGTGACCGTTACTCCACGTCCGGGTAATGTATCAGTCGACCTGAAAGAACTCATGGACGAACTGCAGGTGCGCGATCTTACGGCACCGGTTTTGCTCCGTTTTCCGGATATCCTGGATACCCGTATCGAA
>CAMTOW010000256.1 GCA_947074245.1 uncultured Bacteroidales bacterium
CATCGGCCAATCTTTATCCTAGCTTCATCGCCCACGGTGGTATCAAAGTAGAGTACCTCGAAAGAGCATACCGCGTTTTTTTTATTGTTTTACCGAGTGTTTCTATATGGAACAAATCGGATCTTTTCGGTTCTTATTAAGATTGGGAAGCCGTCGTCGTGGTCGGTTCCTCTTTCAACCAACGATCAAGCCAGCGGAAGAAGACACGCTGCCACAATACTCCGTTTTGAGGTTGTAGAATCCAATGGTTCTCATCCGGGAAAACAAGCATTTCGGCAGGGATCCCTTTGATGATCGCTGCATTAAACGCCATCATTCCCTGTGATGCAAGGATGCGGAAGTCAAGTTCGCCATGAGTCACCAGAATAGGAGTATTCCATTTGTCTACGAAACGGTGCGGAGAATTGGCAAACGTATTTTGAGCTGTTTTGTTGTTTTTGTCCCAGAACGGACCGCCCATATCGAAGTTAGCGAACCACAACTCTTCCGTTTCAAGATACTGCGCCTCCAGATTGAAGATACCCGCATGCGAAATGAACGTCTTGAACAGGTTGTTATGGTTTCCGGCAAGCCAGTAAACCGAGAAACCGCCATAACTCGCGCCGATCGCTCCCAAGCGGTTTTCGTCTACATAAGCCTCTTTCTTCACATCGTTGATCGCTGTGATATAGTCTTTCATATTCTGGCCGCCATAATCGCCGCTGATCTGTTCATTCCAAGCCTGACCGAATCCCGGCACACCGTGTCTGTTCGGCAATACCACCACGTATCCGTTGGCAGCCATCATCTGGATATTCCAGCGATACGACCAGAACTGGCTTACGGGACTTTGCGGTCCGCCTTGGCAGAACAACAAAGCCGGATATTTCTTGTTGGGATCGAAATCGGCAGGAAGCATCACCCAAGTAAGCATCTGACCACCATCGGTCGTTTTGATCCATCGTTTCTCCACTTTACCCAAATGAAGCTGATCCAGGATATGGTTGTTTTCGGTCGTCAACTGTTTCACTTCGTGATTTGCCAATGAAACCGAATAGATATCATCCGGAGCAGACATCGAATGACGCATCGCGATCAGATTGTCACCTGCCAAAGCAAGAGAAGCATAATCATAATCCCCTTGAGTAAGTTGGGTGATCTGTTTGCTCGGCAATGTCATTTTGAAGATCTGTTCGGTAGCCTGATTTACAGAAAGGAAGTAAATGGTCTGATTGTCCGGTGCCCAGATGAACGATTCTACATTGTTGTCATAATCCGCTGTCAGATATTCTTTCGTTCCCGAAGCCATATCCATTACGAAAAGACGATTCTTATCCGCTTCATAGCCGTCGCGCTCCATGCTTAGCCAAGCCAACTTGGAACCGTCGGGAGAGAATACGGGGTTGGTATCGTAGCCCATCATTCCTTCCGTCAGATTGCGAGTAGATTTATTGTTCAGATTATACAGGTATAGATCCGAATTGGTCGATACCGAGTAGGCAAGACCCGTTTTTTTGCGACAAACGTAAACGATGTTCTGGTTGTCCGGAGTCCATGCAAAACTTTCGGTTCCACCGAACGGTTTCATCGGACATTCAAACGGTTCGCCCGGCATGATATCGGTGATGTTTGCAAGCGCGTTGCCCGTAAAGTCGGCCACGTAAGGATGCGGAACGGTTTTTACCCATTCGTCCCAGTGTTTGTACATCACATCGTCGTAGATTGCTCCGGTCGCTTTATCCAAATCCGGCCAAAGGTCTTTTACTTCCTGACCGTATTTGATGTTGGCGAAGAAGACTACCTTTTTTTCATCCGGAGAGAAAACAAATCCGCCGATGCCGCCTTCATAATTGCTGACCTGCGTGCGGTTGCTTCCGTCGGCATTCATCACCCACATTTGCGGAGTTCCGCTTTCGGAGGTAAGGAATGCGATTTTATTGCCACCATCGATCCACGTCGCATTGCTTTCGCTTTTAGCGGTCGTCGTGATCTGTTGTTGATTACTACCGTCCGCGTTCATAACGAACAACTCGCGGTTACTTTTATTTTGAGGAACACTAACATAAGTCACCCCATATAATACTTTTTTATGGTCGGGAGAAACGGACACACCGCTTACCCGCCCGAAACTCTGCAATACTTCGGCTGTCATCAATCCGTTTTCGATCTTGACGGACGATTTACCGATAATATCTTTCGAGCCTGTTTCTTTTTCAGCGGGTGCTTCGCATCCCGCCATAAGCAATGAAGCAGCAACCATAAGGGTTTCGATCGATTTTTTCATAAAGATTTATAATTAATAAATTCTAAGTCAAATTTACTAATTATTATTTTTTTTGCAACTGAGCGAGGGCTTTACGATACTTGGAAACCTTAGGTTCGATGACAAATTGACAATACGGCTCGTTGGGATGTTTGGCAAAATAATCGGAATGATACGTTTCGGCCGGATAAAAGCGAACCAAAGGCTGAACTTCCGTGACGATCGGATCTTCATAAATTCCTGCAAGATGATTTATTTCTTCCAACGCTTCTTTTTTCTGCTGCTCGTTTTGATAGAAAATAATAGAACGGTATTGCGTGCCGGTATCATTTCCCTGCTTATTGAGTGTAGTCGGGTCATGAGTCGTCATGTGTATACGGATCAGACTCGCATAATCGATCAGTTGAGGCTCGTACGTAATCCGAATCACTTCGGCATGCCCGGTCAGACCGGAGCAGACCTCTTTATAAGTCGGATCATTGAGCGTTCCGCCCGCATATCCGGGTTCAACCTTGATCACTCCGTTTATATTCTTGAAGATCGCTTCGGTACACCAAAAGCAGCCTCCTCCGAAAACAGCAGTTTCTATCAGTCCTTGTGCTGAAGTATGACGTTCGAGGGCACCCGAATTCATGCAATACCGCAGTCCGGAAGGAGCCGGACCATCGGGGAAAACATGTCCTAAATGAGCCTGGCAGACATTGCATTCGCATTCTACACGGATCATCCCGTGGGAATCATCCGACAGATATCGGATCGCATTTTCTAAGACCGGTTGTGTGAAACTCGGCCATCCTGTGCCGGAATCGAATTTCTGTTCCGAATCGAACAGGATATTGCCGCAGCAAACACAGGTATAAATGCCCGGTTCGAAACGCGTACACGATTGATCTGTGCCGGGAGCTTCCGTCCCATGTTGGCGGGTGATACGGTACTGCTCATCGGTGAGTCGTTCTTTCCATTCAGCATCACTTCGGATTACGACACGGGGAGGTTCGGGATTACCGTTTTTTACATAGTTGAGAATATCATTCCAGGTTAGCATATAATTAAGTATAAGAGATTGATGTTTGAATAATAACAGATAAAGAAAGAGGGCTGTTCGGAACGTTTTTGAATCAAAAAGATACAATAGGGTAAAAATAGAACATGTTTTAGGAAGAATCGATAAAACTTAATCGGGAAAAAACGTGTTTACTAATTAATAGACCCAAATTAATTATCTATGAAATCGATTCTTGAACGTTCATCTGCGCGAGGGCATAAGCATTTGGGGGCGATGGATGCCTTTTATTCGTTTAGTTATGCCGACTATCATAACCCGAACCGGCTAAATTTCGGATTATTGCATGCCGTAAACGATATTACGATTACGCCGCAACAAACGATCGAAATGCTTCCGCAAAAGAATATGGATATCGTGACTCTTCCCTTGATCGGATCGCTCCATCATGAGGACTCGTTGGGGAACAAAGAAATGATCCGATGGGGACAGATGCAGATATTACACTCCGGGACAGGGATAAAATACAGTGATTTCAGTGATATCAGTACGAAGATTCCGATCAATTTTCTGCAGATCATGTTTACTCCGGGCGAGTTGAACGTAACTCCTTCGTTTGAGGTTCATAATTTCATGCCGTATCTGAAAGATAATCAGATCTCGCTGATTATGGCTCCGGATGAAAACGCTCCCGTAAAAATCACGCAATCCATCCGTCTGTCTATCGCCGAGATGCATCATGATCGGTCTCTCGAATATACGATGCATGCGTCAGACAACGGTGTCTTTGTGTTTTTATTGGGAGGACATCTGAAGATTGGAGATTTCATATTGAATCCGAAAGACAGCCTGTCTGTTTCGGCGACAACTTCATTCCGCATGGAGGCATTGAAGAATTCGATGGTATTATTGATTGAAGTTCCCTTATAGGGATGATAAAAATACTCTCTATTGATATATCGTTATGCTTTTTGTAG
>CAMTOW010000257.1 GCA_947074245.1 uncultured Bacteroidales bacterium
AACACTCGATCCCTACACGACGCTCTTCCGAGCTGACGAGAAATACAGCAAAAAACAAACGAAATAAAAAAGAAGACCCTGAGGCTCCTCTATGCCTCAGGGTCTTTTCATTCAATCATTCTCAAACGCATTAAAGAATTTCCTGTGGAGATCTTTAAAAATCAACATTTCAAACAAAAATCAACATTTAATAAAACAATAATATTCCTTCTTCATATTATCGCGAATCTATGCCTTTTATTTATAATCCTGAAGAGAGTTCATCAGGTGTTTACGCGCTAAAAAGATACGACTCTTAACCGTTCCGATCGGAATGTTCAGATTATCGGCGATCTCCTGATACTTGTATCCGGCTACCAGCAAAGAGAACGGTTCGCGGATTTCGGCATCCAACGAGTTCATACTATCCATAATTTCTTTAAAGGTCATGGATCCTTCGGGAGATATATATCCGGAATTGACCGGTACGTTCAGTTTATAAAATTCATCGTCGACGATAAAGAGTTTCTGATTGCGGACCATTCGTCGATAGTTGTTGATGAAGATATTTCTCATCAACGTAAAAACCCATGCTTTAAAATTGGTATCGACACTGAATTTATCCTCATTATCTAAGGCTTTAAGTGCAGTTTCCTGAAACAGGTCTTGCGCCTCTTCTCTATTTTCTGTCAGTGTCATTGCAAAGCGCAACAATTTGTCCTGTAGACTTACTAGTTGTTGCTGAATAATTGGGTTGCCCATTTCTATTTTCTTTAAACAGTAATTAAGATATCGTTCAAAATCATTTTTGTGGGATCGATTGCGGAATAACTATTTATTGATGTGTTTTCTCAATCGATCACATGTTTTTTATTTCGTTTTCCAAATATTTGTATTTTTTGCGGAACTGAAAATCACATACAATAAGCATACAAACAAAATATAGATGAATGCAAAATATAATCACCTATATATCAACCATATAACACATCCTAAAATCGTCAGAAATATAGATAAATACACAAGTGATATAGACGAAATTGGATCAAAAACAATATATATCGTTGTAAAAAAAACTATTTTTCGAGGATCTATCGGGAAAATACATTCGGATTGAAAAAAAATTAAAAAGCAGAGGCGGGTATATACGAATACAAATTGGTAAAAACAGAAAGAAAAGGGAAAAACCAAAATTTAAGGCAAAGTAGGATCATAAAAAAAACCGTTCTTCCGCATAGCAGAAGAACGGTGATTCTCATTAAAACTCATTTAGGCTCTGTCTTTCGTTTTCAAGAAAGAGCCGGATATGAATCATTGGCGGATTATCTGCAGGGTATTTGCTAAAAGTGTATAGGAACCTTTCAGCCGCAGCTCGGCGTCGGTATGAGCAATTCTAAGCTTTTGAGATATCTCCGGGATGGTATATCCCATCATGTGCATTGAAAAGACCATACGATGATCTTCATCAAGCGAATGGGCCAGCCGGGTAAGATCGTTGATGGACAAAGACATCGGATTGCCTTGAATCAACTTATTAAGTTCGAAATTGGCCGCAATATAATTATGAGGAACGTTTAAGGAATAGAGCGATTTATCTGTAGAAGTCTGATACATCTTGTCAGCGTACTTATTGATATGCAGTACATTCTGCATTACGGAAGAGATGCGCAACATCAAATTCCCACGTGTAGCCAAGGCGTATTCTTCGAAAACAAAAGTCCCTTTCGACTTCCAGTTAAACAGAGAATCCAGTAATTCCGAAAAAATAGATTTACGGATCAGCTTCAAATCTGAAAAGAAACTATTCTTGTACATATAACTGAATTTAATAGATTAATAAATTTCTCAAAGCCTAAAAACCCTCTGGCCGGATCCAAAACGCCGGAGGATTTTGATTCAAGATTCCTTTCACTTCCAATCCGGTAAATTTCAACAATCAACCGGATCAATCATGAGAGGATTTTTTTCCTATTATAAAGGTTGAAAGATTTTATCATAAAAAAAACTTCGTATAAGCCGCAAACAGACTAATATAGAAATATAAAATCTTTAAACATCTGATATACAATAAACTAAACGCAGATTAGCAATTATTTAATATAGACCATATAAAACGGGCGTGAGGGCTAAATTCTTAAATATCGTATAAAAGAATATCTGCTTATGGAAAAACAATCTTCCAGACAGGAGGCAATTATCCTATTAATTTGCAATTCAGAAGCATATCTGAGTTACATTTTATCGATATCGATTTTTTGAGCCATACCGATTTTCATCACTTCCGCTTCAAAATCTTTGCGAAGAACTTTGGATTTGTTTTTCATCCGAGAGCGATAGTTATAGATCGTATTGACAGAACATCTGAGATGGCGCGCGATATTGGCACTATCTTTAATACCCAAGCGAATCAACGCATAGATGCGGAGCTCCATCGTCATTTGACCATTCTTGGGATAAATACGGGCGTCATCCATCAGGAGTTGATTAAATTCATCGATAAACGTAGGCAGTATATTGAGAATCATTTGATCGAATTCTTTATAAAGCGCATCCATTTCGTTGGAGAGCTTATTTTCGGAACGACAAAACTCATGCAATTCATTCACTTTGCCCTGCTTCAGGTATTTAACAACCTGACGGCGATACTCTTCCATCTTGTCGATGTAATATGGGCGAACCCCCATGATAATACCGATACACTCTTCTTTGAGCAGATTGGTTTGCGCAAGGTTGACATTGAGATCACTCAGTTTTTTATTCAGTTCGACTTGCGTACGATGTGTATCGGATATCTTCTGTTCGGCAGCCCGGGCACGACGCATCTCCTTCATCAGAACGAAGAGCGAAAAAAGCAGAATGATAAACAACAGGAATATGAGAATCAAGCCTAAAACAAGCTGTTTCTGATATTGTCGGTTTTCAGTTTCATACGCTTTGTTTATCTCATATACCAAATCGGCGATAAGCGACTTGAGAATAAATGAATTGGACGTATTGGCATTGATCAGTACATAATTTATATACTTATGGGAACGCTTGATATCATTTTGCGTAAAAAGATGACGGGTAAGATAGTAGATGACCGTATTGTTTTTAATATTTCCGCGACAATCGGAAATCGCACCCAAAAGATAATAATACATCTGATCGTCCGGATCACCTTCTAACTCGGCAGCCATCCCTCGCCATTTGCATGCAAAGGAATACATGCGTTCGCCCATTTGAGTAGTCTGAATTGTTTGTTCGCACAATGACTTGAGATCGTCGATGCGTTTGTGATAGAAATAGATCAGATATTGGATATCTTCCAGATAATTTTCTTCGCCGTCCATATTAACAGTCGCATACTGAGCTTCTGCTTCCATAAAATTCTGAAAATAGATTGACTCGTTGAGCGCATCGACGGTAAAGCGATTCATATGACCATATAAACGCATTCGATTTTCGTAATAGAAACGTTTTTGAGAATCGGTGAGATTATCGGGGTTCATAAAATTGAGAATTCGTTCCGCTTCCCAAAAAAGACCATTAATAATATAAAGATTACAGAGAACTAACTTGGTATCCGTAAAAAGAGACGTATTATTCGTCTTATCAGCTATATAGAGGTTTTGTTCGAGATAATATAAGGCCGAGTCGTATTTAAAGAACCGGTATTCCTCATACAATATCGAATTGAGAGCGACCGCCGATTCGGGGTCGTTCTTCACCAAATAACTACTCTTAAAGGTACTGATACGGTCTTGATGAGACTGTATATAAACATTTTCTTTAGCGATCTCTTCATCCAAAACCATCAATAACGAATCGATAGCCCGGTAATGCATATTATGTGTGGCTGAAAACACATGAAAAGGTATTGAGATCAAGATTATTAATAGACACTTTTGCATAACACTTATTATTTCTATAACAATATGTTTTGGCAAACATACATACAAAAATACATTTATTCAATAGCGTTATGTTAATTAACATTACTAACGAGAACAAAACGTCTTGCACTAAAAACCGAAATACTCTTGTTTATCAACACATTACAAATAATACCCGAAATTAACCGCAAATATTCACCCTTTTGTGGCAAACATTACATTTTAAATTAATATTGTCATTTATAATCATCATTTAAAACATTCACCCAATATTTATTTAAAATACATAACAGAATGCGATAGCTTATTGTTATGATGGTAATTTATTCTGTATGACTTCAATCCGAAAAACAATTCGGAA
>CAMTOW010000258.1 GCA_947074245.1 uncultured Bacteroidales bacterium
AACCATACACGACTGCAGCCCGATCGCATTCACACGATTAAATCAAACGGTTAAAAATTAGCCACTTCCCAGCCGAACAATAAGAAAATACATCAGTGTAAATATATTGACATATATTATTTTAAAAAAGATCAATAGATCAATCGTTACCCCAACAGCGCAGAGCCGACGAACCAAACGACGGGAAAAGGAGCGATTTTATCAACAATACGATAATACAATACTTATGAAAAAAGATCTGGCACTCTTATGTAGTATTTTATTAATAGGCTCACAGACCGCATTTGCCGAAGAAGCGGCCGATATGAGAAAAGATCAGAAGAAAGTCTATATCGTACGGACCGATAAGGAAACGAAAGAACTGTTCCGACAATCTCGCCCCGCCATTCCGAAAGCGGGCGACGTAGCGCTTTTTACGCTGAAGGAATACAACAATAAGTTTATGATGCAGATCGGCGGTTCGATCAAACCGATTATGGGTTGGGATATCGGCAACGCGCTCCACGACGTCAACTTTATCCCCTCTTCCATCCCCGTGCCGGCTGCAAAAGGAAACAAAGCGGACTATTTCGCCAATCCGATGCACTCGAATCTGGATGTGCATATCTTAGCCCTTCCGGCAACCGAAAACCAGGTAACGGGATATATCAAGGTAAAATTCAACGCTCCGAAATCGGCAGTACAGGTAAGCCATGTATATATCGCTTATCGAGGATTTCTACTCGGGCGGACTACCACCGTTTTCTGCGACGGAGAATCGATGCCGGAAACCATCGATCCGCAAGGCGCCAACGGAGCGATCGACGTTCACTCCTACCAGGTGTCTTATCAGAAAAAATTCGATTGTGGCATCAAACTCGGGGTCAGTCTCGAATTGCCTACTTTCGATAAGTATCCCGGAGCGTATTACGGAAAAGACTATCCGTCGCTCAAAGGGGTGCAATTTTACGACGATGCCACACAGCCCGTGCCGGATATCCCCGCCTATATCGAATACAGAGGAAAAGGGATGAATCGCGTCCGCGTATCGGGTATCATGCGAAACTTCTTCTATCGTGACGATAAGGCCGATAAAACCAACAGCGTTGTCGGATGGGGCGTACAGCTTAGCGGAAATCTTCAACCGATAAATCCGCTTACGTTTTATTATCAGTGCAGCTACGGACATGGAATCGCCAATTACATCCAGGATACCAACGGGCTTCCGCTCTCGTATATACCGAAAAACTCCCAACCGGGCAAGATGACCGCTACCCCCATGATGGGATGGCTGGCGGGATTCAGCTATCGATTCGACAACGACGTGCGCATCCTCGGCGTATATAGCCAGGCGCGCGTATGGGATTGCGGAGATTATGACCCCGATTATAAGATGGGGCAATATGTAGCGGGCAACGTGTTCATCCCCATTAAAGAGTACCTCCAGCTTGGCGTGGAATATCTATGGGGCAAACACAGTGAGTTCGGAGGAAAGTCGGCCCATTTGAGCCGTATCCAGACCATGCTCCGATTATCATTCTGAGAATAGAGGCAGACACCGAAAAATCCGTTTATCGGATGATACGCCCCCGACAGATCAGTCCTGGTCTTGTTTTCCCAGTATCTCTTACAGATCGGGTAAGCAAGATCCGGATCTTTGTTTCAAATACAGAAAGGGGCTTATTCGCTTTGTTAATGAGGAGGTTGCAGGCTATGCCGTTTACAGTTAACAAATTAATTTATTATTAATTGACATTGATAAATTTTATCACAGCGCCAAAGCGACGTATCTTTGCCGCAGCTTATGAAAAAAGTATATTTAAAAACCATATTCATACCGGTCATTCCCAATCCGACCAACTGACGGGTAAGTAGTTCCGATACATTGAGATAATGTGTCGTCGAGATCCTATATGCTTACCAGCTTTATCAAACAATCTATTTACTTATTGCCTACGCAACGCCTCCCCCATCGGATGACGGGGAAAATCTGTGTACGCACCAAAAAAACGAACGTTATGAATATCAAGACATATATCCCTTATTACAAAAGAAATCTGGCAGTCGCAATTCCCGTTATGCTCTCTCAGATCGGACAGGTAGTCGTACAGATGGCCGACACGATGATGGTAGGGCGGCTCGGAGCCGACGAACTCGCATCGGTATCGTTTGCCGGCGCGATTTTCAACATCGGACTTCTTTTCTGTATGGGAAGCGCCATGGGATTGACTCCTTTGGTCGGAAAATCGATCAGCCGCCGCGGACATCGCGAATCGGCGCTTCTTTTCCAAAACTCATTTGTTTACAACCTGTTTTTCGCACTCGGGATCGGAGCCATCCTATATGGAGTCTCGTTCTTCATGGGCAACATGGGACAGAACGAACGGGTGGTTGAACTGGCCGTCCCATACTTCCGGATCATGCTCGTTTCGATGATTCCGCTTTTGCTGTTCTTCTCCTTCAAGCAATTCATGGAGGGATTGGGGAATACGCGCACGGCGATGAACATCACCATCGCGGCCAATGTGCTGAACATCGGATTAAACTATGTATTGATCTACGGTAATTACGGCGCTCCGGCGTTGGGCGTTTCGGGAGCTGCCTACGCGACTCTGATTTCACGTATGCTGATGCCGGTGGCATTTTTGCTGATCTTCCTGCGCAGCGCCTCGCTTCGCCGTTATTTCAAATTCTTCTGTCGTGAGAATTTCTCTCGAAAAGGCTTGAAAGAACTCTCGAAGGTAGGATTACCGATCGGTATGCAGATCTTCGTCGAACAGATGGCATTCAGTTTCACGGCGATCATGGTAGGTTGGCTCGGCGCCAAATCATTGGCCAGCCACCAGGTAGCGATGAATATTTCGACCATGATGTTTATGATTCTGGGCGGTTTGAGCGCGGCGACGACCATTCGCGTCAGTCATCAGTTCGGGCGCGGTGCCATTGAAGATATGCGTAAGGCAGCTCATGCATCTTATCATCTGACCACCTTTGTGGTAGTGATCGGAGCGGCACTGACCGTATTGTTCCGCCATCAGATCCCGTTGTTCTTCACTTCGGATCCGGAAGTGATCGCCCTTTCATCTCAACTGTTGCTCATCGTAGCGCTTTATCAGTTGCCGGATGGATTGCAGGTAGTTTCGCTTGGAGCATTGCGAGGTATCTCGGATGTTAAACGTCCGATGATTTATGCTGTACTTTCCTACTTGGGATTGAATATCCCAATCGGTTATCTATGCGGATTCGTTCTGGGAATGGGCGCACCCGGCATCTGGATCGGATTCGTATTCGGACTGACTGCCGCATCGATCAGCTTCATGGTTCGTTTCGAAAACAAGAGCAAGACCTATCTTGCCGATCAAACTATAAAACCGGAAACAGAAAGCTCGCTGATTCCGGCTTGATAAAAAACAATCTATCTATCTTTAACAAGTTGCCGTTTGGCTGATTCTGCCTGAATCGCCAAACGGTTTTTTATGTTTTGCGACAGTCAGACTGGAGCGAATCGCACTAAATATGTAACATTTATTGCATGAATATGATATTTTAAAGAATATCAGAACAGATATGTTATAATAAATGCCTATTTTTAAGCATATTGATTTTTTTATTTCTCCGCTATTGCTCATTATGCATGCATGCGTTCAAAATCCGAAAAGATATGAATGACAAAACGTTTTACTACTATCACGACCGCCGTACAGAAAAAATCATCTCAATCATATTGTTATGTTATATCGTAGCATACATCCTATGGTGTGTATTCTCCGCGCGATACGGTCTGTTGATCTCAGTCCCTGCTCTGCTTTGGTTGCAGTTTACATACAATCGCAAATACATCATTTCCGATGATAAACTGATGATCCGTTCCGGTTATGAAAAACTCTATACCCAAACCAAAAACATCGGGTTTGAGGAAATCACCGGAATCACCCCACGCTTGAACCGCTCGGGAAAAATTACCGAAATACGGGTCGACTACCTGAAAGACGGTTACGATTCGTTCGAAGTGATTCAGATTCGTCACGCTGAAGAACTGTATCACGCATTGGAAGAGCGACTGCAACTGGATCATTCCGCAATATTCGCCTCATCCGCCAATAAATAAAAACTGATTAAACCACCGAAAACAGCAGACAAATCCCGTTTAGCAATCTTTCGGAATTGATATAAACAAAATAGATCGGAAGAGCGTCGTGTAGGGAAAGAGTGGTAAGATTAGTGTAGATCT
>CAMTOW010000259.1 GCA_947074245.1 uncultured Bacteroidales bacterium
GGGAAGATTTTAACAGTTATAAAGTAAGCTTTACAGAATTAAATAATATTGCACGAGCCTTTATGAATACAATTAAAAAAGGCGGCTATGATACTATTAATTATGGTAGTGCTAACTATTTATATGTACCGCCGGTAGCGAACAGGTTGTATCCTTTTTCAGTCAGGCGTTTCGCCGAATCAAGAAGGGTAAGTTTCTGTTTCGCATTACCCGAAGAGATCAAGATGTTCTTTTCTGGAATACGCTGTCCGACAGAAAGCATCGCCGTAAGAACCGCTTCGGCCGTATCGTCGCCCAAGCAACCTACCTCGCCGGTAGAAGCCATATCCACACCTAGAACCGGGTCGGCCTTCTGAAGACGAGAGAATGAGAACTGAGAAGCCTTGATACCTACGTAGTCGAGGTCGAACTCGTTCTTATTCGGTTTTTCGTATGGCACGCCCAACATGATGCGGGTAGCCAGTTCGATGAAGTTGATCTTAAGTACTTTGGAAACGAACGGGAACGAGCGAGAAGCACGCAGGTTACATTCGATTACCTTGATATCGTTTTCCTTAGCCAGGAACTGGATGTTGAACGGACCAGAGATGTTCAGTTCTTTCGCGATCTGTTTCGCAACCTTCTTCACACGGCGAACGGTTTCGACGTATAGTTTCTGAGGAGGGAACTGGATGGTAGCATCACCCGAGTGAACACCCGCAAATTCGATGTGCTCGCTGATGGCGTACATTACGATCTCGCCATTGTCTGCAACCGCATCCACTTCGACCTCTTTCGCTCCTTCGATGAACTGAGAGATAACCACCGGATGTTTTTTAGATACGTTAGCAGCCAATTCAAGGAACTGAACCAATTCCTGCTGGTTGGAGCAAACGTTCATCGCCGCACCCGAAAGCACGTATGACGGACGAACCAATACCGGGAATCCTACTTCCTGGATGAACTCGTTTACATCGCTCATGGAAGAAAGCTCTTTCCAACGCGGCTGATCCACACCGATGCGATCGAGCATAGAAGAGAACTTGTGGCGGTCTTCGGCATTGTCGATCGATTTCGCCTGGGTACCCAGGATGTTGATCTTCTGTTCGTCGAGACGCATCGCCAAGTTGTTCGGGATCTGACCGCCCACAGACAGGATTACGCCGTGCGGGTTTTCAAGATCCATGATGTCCATAACACGTTCGAACGTCAATTCGTCGAAATACAGACGGTCGCACATATCGTAGTCGGTAGAAACCGTTTCGGGGTTGTAGTTGATCATCACCGAGCGGAAACCTTCTTTACGAGCGGTAGTCAGAGCATTTACCGAACACCAGTCAAACTCTACGGAGCTACCGATACGGTATGCACCCGATCCGAGAACGACAACCGAGCGGTGATCGCCTTTGTAATCGACATCGTTGAAATCGCCGTTGTAAGTAAGATACAAGTAGTTGGTCTGAGCCGGATATTCGGCAGCCAATGTATCGATCTGTTTTACAACCGGAGTGATGCCGTTTTCTTTACGGATATTACGAACTTCAAGGATGGTCTGCTCAGCTTCCGTCATACGCTCTTTCAGAACCGAGCGGCCGATCTGGAAGTCGGAGAATCCCTGTTGTTTTGATTTCTTCAGCAAATCGAGCGGAACTTCATTGATTTCCTCAAATTTCTCCAGCTCGTTGGCAGTCATTATGATGTTGTGAAGTTTCTGTAGGAACCAGCGGTCGATCTTCGTCAAATCGTGGATCTGATCGATGGTATATCCCTGACGGAACGCTTTTGAGATCACGAAGATACGTTTGTCGGTCGGTTCGCGAAGCGCTTTGTCGATATCCGCGATTTTCAATTCTTTGTTTCCTACGAAACCGTGCATACCCTGACCGATCATACGAAGACCTTTCTGGATCGCTTCTTCGAAGTTACGGCCGATCGCCATCACTTCGCCCACCGATTTCATCGAAGAGCCCAACTCGCGGTCTACACCCTGGAATTTACCCAAGTCCCAACGAGGAAGTTTACAAACGATGTAGTCAAGAGCCGGTTCGAAGAACGCGGAAGTAGTTTTCGTAACCGAGTTTTTTAGATCGAACAATCCGTAACCCAAGCCGAGTTTCGCAGCCACGAAAGCAAGCGGATAACCAGTCGCTTTTGAAGCAAGAGCCGAAGAACGAGACAAACGAGCGTTTACCTCGATCACGCGGTAGTCTTCTGAATATGGATCGAACGCGTACTGAACGTTACATTCACCCACGATACCGATGTGGCGGATGATGCGGATCGCCAATTCGCGCAATTTGTGGTATTCTGCATTGGTTAGCGTCTGAGAAGGAGCAACAACGATCGATTCGCCGGTATGGATACCAAGCGGGTCGAAGTTTTCCATATTACAAACGGTGATACAGTTGTCGAAACGGTCGCGCACCACTTCGTATTCAACCTCTTTCCAACCTTTCAGCGATTTTTCAACCAAAAGCTGAGGAGAGAATGAAAGCGCTTTTTCGGCAATTACATCCAGTTCTTCTTCGTTGTCGCAGAAACCAGAACCCAAACCACCCAACGCATACGCTGCACGAATGATCACCGGGTAGCCCAATTCTTTCGCTGCGCGGCGAGCGTCGGCGATTGTGTCGACAGCTTCGGATTTGATGGTCTTAACGTTGATCTCATCCAATTTCTGGATGAAGAGTTCGCGGTCTTCCGTGTCCATGATCGCCTGAACCGGCGTACCCAACACTTCGACGTTGTATTTTTCAAGAATACCCGCTTCGTATAGTTTCACACCACAGTTGAGAGCAGTTTGCCCACCAAACGCAAGGAGGATACCATCGGGGTTTTCTTTTTTGATAACTTTTTCAACAAAGAAAGGCGTTACGGGAAGGAAGTAGATCTTGTCTGCTACCCCTTCGGAAGTCTGAACCGTAGCGATATTCGGATTGATCAATACCGTTTCGATACCTTCCTCACGCAAAGCTTTGAGCGCCTGAGAGCCAGAGTAGTCAAATTCGCCGGCTTCACCGATTTTCAATGCACCCGACCCGAGAATCAGGACTTTTTTTATCTTATCGTTAATCATTGTCGTGGATTTTGAGAAATTAAAGCAGGTTTACAAATTCGTCGAATAAAAAGTCAGTATCTGTAGGACCTGAAGCAGCTTCCGGATGGAACTGAGCAGAGAAGAACGGTTTAGATTTGTGACGTATCCCTTCGTTCGTGCCATCGTTCATATTGATGAACAGCGGTTCCCAATCGGTAGGAAGAGTATCGTTATCAACGGCATAACCATGATTCTGGGAAGTGATAAAGCAGCGATTCGTGCCAACCATCCGAACCGGTTGATTGTGAGAACGGTGTCCGTATTTCAATTTGTAAACTTTAGCGCCGGCAGCGCGGGAGAGGAGTTGGTTGCCCATGCAGATACCGAAGATGGGTTTTCCGGTTTCCATGGCTTTCTGGATGTTTTTAACTGCGGCGTCGCAAAGGTTCGGATCGCCCGGGCCGTTGGAGATGAAAAGGCCGTCGAATTCGAGGTTGTTGAAGTCGTAATCCCAAGGAACGCGCGTGATTTCAACGTCACGTTTGAGAAGGCAGCGGATGATGTTGTGTTTTACGCCACAATCGACCAAAACGACTTTTTTCTTGCCATTGCCGTATTTGACAACTTCTTTGCAGCTAACCACGTCAACCTGATTGATCAGATTCGGATCGGCAAATTCGATTTCGTTGTCATCTTCGAAAACAATCTTTCCTTTCAGAGATCCTTTTTCACGAAGCATCTTCGTCAGCTCGCGGGTATCAATACCATAGATACCAGCCACTTTTTCTTCTTTCAACCAATCGCTGAGGCTTTTTTCAGCATTCCAGTGACTGTGTTCGAACGAATAATCAGAAACGATGATAGCTTGCGCATGAATTTTTTCGGACTCGAAAAAGGAGGAGAGGCCATCGGCTTCGATTTTCCCGGTTGGGACTCCGTAATTACCGACAAGGGGAAACGTAACAACAAGAATCTGTCCTGAATAGGATGGATCAGTCAAACTCTCGGGATAACCAACCATCGCAGTGCTGAACACTACTTCGCCGTTGGTGGGTTGCTCATAACCGAAACTATTTCCGTGGAAAACAGTTCCGTTATCGAGAACCAAAGAAACAGGTCTTGCTCCGATACAGGGAACAGCGGCTGATATAATAAAGATTGCGATGGTCAAAATA
>CAMTOW010000260.1 GCA_947074245.1 uncultured Bacteroidales bacterium
ACGAGATTCTCCGGAGTGACTGGAGTTCAGACGTGTGCTCTTCCGATCTGTTTACATTATTGAGATTATCGGTACGTTCGCATTCGCCATCAGCGGTATCCGACTTGCTTCTGCTAAAAAGTTCGATTGGTTTGGCGCCTACGTAGTCGGCCTAACCACTGCAATCGGCGGAGGAACACTTCGTGATTTACTTTTGGATTTAACCCCATTTTGGATGACCAGTTCGATGTATCTGATCGTAACGGGAATCGCCTTACTGGTCGTTATCTTATTCGCACGCGTTTTGATTCATCTCCACAATACATTATTCATATTCGATACTATCGGTTTAGGCCTTTTTGTTGTGGTTGGTTTCCAAAAATCACTAATGGCCGGTTTCCCCTATTGGGTCGCGATCATTATGGGAACGATAACGGGAGCAGCCGGAGGGGTCGTGCGTGATATCTTCATTAATGAAGAGCCGTTGATTTTCCGAAAAGACATTTACGCGATGGCTTGCGCTATCGGTGGTGTGGCCTATATGGTGAGTGATCACCTAGGCGCCAATTCGATGTTGAGCCAATTCTTCTGCGCATCATTCGTTATTTTAAGTAGAATCATCGCGGTTAAATATCATCTGAGCCTGCCTGTACTTAAAGGTGAAGATGAATCGAAAAAGAGCGAAAATTAATCAACCCATATTATTTCATATTAAACAAAGCGCCTTATTCCGTTTGGGAGTAAGGCGCTTTGTTTATAGAAATGGCATGAAATCCAGCCAAAAGCGATCAGATAATTCTCTCTAAAAAACCCAGGCAGAAAAAACAAAAAACCCAGGCAGGAAAAATGAAATCACCAGGCAGGAAAATCCAAAAGGTCAGGCAGGAAAATCATCGGGTTCAGCCTCGTATATTCGTATTCAAAAGACCGAGTATCTCAGGCAGATAATCCGTTATGGAGCATATTGGGGATAGCCCTGCTTTGAAAAGAAAATCACATTTCATGAAATAGGCCCACTCTTCAATAATGATTCAATGCTTATTTGTTTTCACAAAAAAAAGAAGACCTTGATTTGGAACGTATTTCCCAATCAAGGTCTTCTTCTTGTGGAAGAGATTCGCTCTCTTCCATATCTTAATTTCATAAAATCGAATGAAATCGATTCGTTCGTCAAGAGTGCTTATTGTTTAAGAGGAAGTATCCACGCCTGAGTAAACTGCTTGCTCTCCGCCATCAGTTTATTCAAGAATGAATTGGCTTCGTTTTTATCATCGAACGATGACAGGTATACTCTGTATTTCCCTTCTTTATCCAGCATCCCGCATGAAGGTAACTCGGATTTATCGATTCTGCTCATGAAATCAATGGCATGAGCATCGGACGGACAGCTTGCCACTATGACATAGTATCGTTTGGAGGAAGATGAAACAGAAGATGACGAAGCAACTGGAGCCGGATTCGCATTCGAAACGGCAGCTTTTGCCAATACGGGTTGTGGTTTCGCAACCGGTTGGACAGCAGCAGGCTGTGATTGAGCAGACGGAGCAGATTCTACCGGCGTCTTAGCTACAGGAGCTTCTACCACTACGACCGGAGCAACTTCAACCACCGGTTCGGGTATGAATTCGATTGAATGGTCGGCCGGATCTTCATCAAGAAGCTCGCCAGACAGATTCATATCGGGTACTATTGATTTTGATAAAAGATCGGAAGAGATCATCGACGCATAGTTGGATGAAATCGTTCCATGCTCGAGTGGCTGAGCGATCATCAAGAAGGCGATAATCATAACGGCAACCGCGCTGACATGACGCAGAAAGCGAAGATTGACCGGTACAAAAATCACATCCGGATCTTTAGAGGATTTTCCGTTGATGCTATTCAACTGCTCTTCGATATGAAGCGGGATCAACGAAAACGGCGCAAATCCGAACATATCCAAATCGAAACTATTGTATCGCTGCGGCGTGAACTGAACCGTATCGTTATCTTGCACAAAAGATCCGATCGAACCAAAATCGACGACAGAACCTGAAGACAATGTTTCTTTGATAAGCTGTACTTCCGCTTCAATGAGAATCATCGCTTCACTAAAGATTATTTTCTTTTCGGCCATCAAAGAGTTCGCCAGCAACCCATCGTTGTGATTCAAACTCGGATTGAAACTAGCGATCTTACACGGAGGCTGAATATGATGATTATCCAAAAAGACAGCTTCCTGGTGATGCAGTACAAAACCACCAAAGCCAGGGATGACGACACAGTCATGTTTCGTCAATAAATATTCTATATGTTGTACGATTGTATTCATTAACAACAAAAATAAAGCTTTTACAGAAATTAGGCAATCGGGAATTCTGAAAATTCGATTATTTACGTGATTTTTTAATCAATTCCTGCAAAAAAGGTTCATCGAATCCCATTTCACGAGCTTTTTCGAAGTCTTTCAACGCTGAATGTTTATCATATTGAGCATAACGGATCCTTCCACGGATTATATAAGCCAACGGATCTTCGGGATCCAACTCAATCGATTTATTGATATCTCCGATCGCTTTGGCCAGTTTATTATCCAAGAAATAAACTTCGGCGCGCTTGAGATATAAGTCAGACTGCTTGTCGTTGACGCGGATTACCTGACTATACATTTCGGCAGCCATAACAAAATCTCCGGAAGCCTTCAATAATGAAGCTGTCCCCAAACGACCACGCCAACTGGTAGAATTTGACGCCAAAATCCGTTCGAAATCGTATCGAGACGCCAAGGTATCCCCTTTCTCGAGGCGAATCAGCCCACGACGATATAAGGATTCTTCATGATCGTCGTCGATATATAGTATGGTTGTATAATCTTCTTCGGCTTTATCCAGCAGATCCATTTCGGCATATAAAGCCGCTCTACTGCTCAATAAGGATACGGAACGAGGCATAAGCATCAATGCGGAAGAATAAGAAAGAAGGGCATCCTGTTGTTTACCCAGCGTGCGCTGAACGGTACCGAGATTGGTTAGGAGAAGCGCATTCTGCGGATTGGCAGGTTCGGAACGAAGTGCTGATTTCAATGCCTCTTCGGCATTTTTATAGTCGCGCGCTTCGATAAAACCGAATGAGCGCTGTACCATATCATCATAAGATTGCGCAGAAACAGACGTAAAAAGAAAAACCCAAAAGGCTAAAACGATTGATTTTTTCATATTCATTGAAATTATACGCTACAAATGTAATTCAATGCAAACCAGGATATCAATCACGGAACATAAATATAATTAATTAAAGGGGCATTCGCCAAAAAGAAGTGGTCAATGTGAAATTTATACTAATTTTGCAGCCTGTATTAACTCAAATAATTTTTAATAAGCAAAGGAACCAATTATGCCTTTAACAGAACTGATCCCGGAACCAGCAAAAGGAGATTCAATCAATCCCGTATATGCAGTAGAGGAAACTGTAAATATGTTTGCCGGAAAGACCCCCAATGAAATTATTTCGACATTACTTCAACACCTCATCAATTTCGGGTTGAAACTAGCTCTTGCCATTACGATTTTTATCGTAGGCCGCTGGTTGATCAAACGAATCGAATCAATCATGATGAAAGTGATGGAGAAGAGAAATGTTGATTTGTCGTTGCGTACTTTTTCAGAAAGCTTTCTGAAGATCACATTAACAATCACACTTTTCATCGTCATTATCGGAATCTTAGGAATCAACACCTCATCATTCGTAGCATTATTTGCATCTGCCGGTGTGGCAATCGGTATGGCGCTAAGCGGAACCTTACAGAATTTCGCAGGCGGAGTAATGATCTTGTTATTCAAGCCTTATAAAGTGGGTGATTTCATCGAAGCTCAAGGACAAACCGGAACGGTGAAACAGATTCAAATCATCAATACGGTTTTAAATACGGTTGATAACAAAGTGATTATCATCCCGAACGGCGGATTATCGACCGGTATCATCAACAACTACTCGAAAGAGGGTACACGACGCGTAGATTGGGAATTCGGCATCTCTTACGGTAACGATTATGATCGCGCGAAAGAGGTTCTTCTTCAACTGATCGCGGCAGATGAGCGTATATTCAAAACCCCTGCCCCATTCATCGCTCTGCATAGTTTGGGAGATATTCTTTGGGCGACATGTCGCCCAAAGAGCAATGTGGACGATTCTCATTATAG
>CAMTOW010000261.1 GCA_947074245.1 uncultured Bacteroidales bacterium
ATACGAGATTCGCCGGAGTGACTGGAGTTCAGACGTGTGCTCTTCCGATCTAGTTGAAAGAATCAGCCGAAGATGGTCAGCATCCGTTGGCGATCGTTCTTTCATGTATCGACTCTCGTGTGCCGGTCGAAATGATCTTCGACAAAGGCGTTGGTGATCTTTTTGTATCGCGAATTGCAGGAAATGTGGTTAGCGAAGATGTTTTGGGAAGTATGGAGTATGCTTGCGAACACTCGGGTTCGAAAGTGGTGATTGTGCTCGGTCATGAGTCTTGTGGTGCTGTTCATTCGGCTTGCGAACATGTTCAGGCTGGTAATATGACTCAGATGCTTCAAAAGATTCAACCGGCTATTGATAGCTGTTTGAATCTCGAATGTGATCATCATTCGTCTGAATTTGAAAATGCTGTGGTTTTCAAGAACGTGAATATCATGGTAGATCGTGTCAGAACCGAAAGTGAGATATTGAGTCATCTCGAATCTGAAGGTAAGATTAAGATCGTAGGAGCAGTATTTAATTTACACTCGGGACAAGTCGAATTTATCTAATCGATTTTTTTAAACGAAAAAAGCGTTTGTCTTTAAGGTTTCGACCTGAGATAAGCGCTTTTTTTATTTTTTGTTATGTAAATATAAGTTAAAAGTACGGGGTGGTTGTTATCGATAACTTTATTGTTTATTTATATTTGTAAATGAACATGATGTATTATAGTCTTAGGGAGTGTTGAAATGCTAGGAAGATTAAATGAATTAGAAAATGAGGTTCTGGACTCATTGGAGAAATATGATTCTCTGGAGTTGAAAGAATTGAAATCCATACTTGCAAATTTGAATTATGCAGTGGATTCGGCTCGTATCGGAATTTGTCAATGGAACATCGACAGAACGATTAGTAGAACAAATAGCCAGTTTTTGAAAAACTTTGGTTATAGTGAACATCACAAATCTCAACCGTTTTTGATGGAGTTGCAAGAGTCTTTTTTCCCGGAAGATGTTAATCGGGCGAAGGCATTGGAACTGCAGCTTTATAAGGGTGAGATCGATTCGTTTGAATTAGACATCCGACAGACCGTTGAAGGTCGGTTTAAATGGTGGCGCTATGTCGTTACGATAAACAGGAATACGCATCCCGAACCTCTGTTTACGGCGTTGTGTTGGGATATCACGTCTGAGAAGGAATTGATTGACCGCTTGATTCGTCGTGAAAATCAATTGATTGAGTTGAATAGTCGCCTTAATGGGACGATTCAGGAATTGGAGCTGGCTCAACGCTCTTCATTACATGCTCAATCGTTGTTGGATGTTGCGCTCCATGAAAGCAATGCTTATATTTGGGAATGGAATATTCAAGAAAGATGGATCAGTATCGACCTTCCTGTATTATCGGATGATTCCGTCGGACAGACTGTCTACACGATCGACAAGGTTTTGGAAAAGATCTACCCGGATGATATTACGAAGATTCAGATGGATAGGATCATGGATAACAATAACAACGTGACCCAGAAGACCTTTACCATTGATCTGCGTATTAATTCGGAGAATAAAGGCTATAAATGGTTTGAATTCCGAGGATGTGTTGTTGAGCGAGATTATAAAGGGCAGCCGGTTCACTTGAAAGGTGTTGCGATCGATATTCAAGATAGAAAAGAGAAGGAAGAGCAGATGATGGCCGTCAATGAGAAGGCTGTCGAATCTGAAAAACAGAAATATGCGTTTCTTTCTAACATCACCAACGAGCTTCGCACTCCGCTACAAGCGATCGTTGCGTTCTCTGAACTGCTCGTTACGATGGAAAGTCGCGAAGAAAGAATGAACTATCTTGCGGCGATCAAACAAAATAATGACATTCTTCTAGGGATGATCGGCAATGTACTGGATCATTCCGATATGGAAAATGTCGAAGAACCATTGTGTGAGACTCCGGTCAGCCTATGGGAATATATGGTGGAGATGCAACAGATTTACTCGTTGAAAATACAGGGGCCTGTTCGTCTTATCTTCACCAATAGCTACGACAATATGAAAGTTTTGATCGATAAGGAAAAACTTAATCAGATTCTTGATCATTTATTGTCAAATGCTATTAAATTTACAAAAGCCGGATATATCAGTTATGGCTACGAGGTGAAGCTCGATAAGTTAGTCATTACGATCAATGATACCGGTGTGGGAATGCAGGAAGATAAACTTCGTGAGATATTCAATACGGTTGATAAACGAGATGCTATTCCGGGTGCGTTAAATCACGGACTCTCAATATGTCGCTCTTTGGTAAGAAAGATGAAAGGCGAAATTCGCGGGATCTCTCAGATTGGTGCGGGATCGAGCTTTATCATCGAATTGCCGTTGAATTTGGATGTAGCGGACATGGGAGCTCCTGCTCCGAAACTGAATGATGTTGTCATTATGCCGCAAGAGGAGGTTATTGTTGAAAAACGCAATCTGCCGACCATTCTTATCGCCGAAGATATCGTTTATAGCTATATGATGATGAAGACTCTGCTAGAGGATCATTTTAACGTGATTCATGCCGAGAATGGCGAACGTGCCGTGGAATTATTCTTGTCTGAGCAACCGGATTTCATATTTATGGATATTAAAATGCCGGTAATGGATGGCTTGGAAGCTACACGTCGAATTCGTCAACATTCATCTACGGTGCCTGTTATCGTTCTGACTGCTTATGCGGTTCGTTCCTTGAAGAAGGAAGCGGCGGATGCGGGTTGTACCGATATTCTTACGAAACCGACAACTGCGAAGCAGATCAATGCGGTGATTCGTAAGCACATGAAAAAATAAAACACAGATACACCCCAACGGGGGAATACATGATAATTCTAATACAATCTTAAATCTATGGCTAAAGTTAAACCATTTAAAGGCTTGCGTCCTACGAAGGACTTGGCCGCGACTCTGTCTTCAAGACCGTACGATGTTTTGTCTTCTGATGAAGCGCGCACAGAGGCCGAAGGCTTGGATCATTCGTTATATCACATTATCAAACCGGAAATTGATTTCCCGGTTGGTACGGACGAGCATGATCCGAAAGTATATGAAAAAGCAAAAGAGAATTTTCAGAAATTCCAAAACAACGATTGGCTTAAGCAGGATGACAACGAAAACTACTACATCTATGCCCAAACTATGGATGGTCGTACCCAATATGGTTTTGTCGTTGCTGCTTATGTGGATGATTATCTGAATGGTACTATCAAAAAGCATGAGTTGACTCGTGTGGATAAGGAAGAAGATCGTATGAAACATGTTCGTGTTAATAACGCGAATATTGAACCGGTTTTTTTCGCATTTGAAGACAATGCCAAATTAGATCAGATCATCAAAGAGGTTACAGCGAAACAACCGGTATATGACTTTACTTCAGCTGAAGGCTTTGGTCATAAATTCTGGATCATCGATGCTCCGGCTCAGATTGAAGAGGTAACGGCTGTGTTTGGAGATATGGACAAACTCTATATCGCCGATGGTCATCATCGTACGGCTGCTGCGGCTTTGGTCGGTGCTGAAAAAGCGCGAAATAACCCGAATCATAAAGGGGATGAGGAGTATAACTACTTTATGGCGGTTTGCTTCCCGGCTTCTCAGTTAAGAATCATGGATTACAATCGTTTGGTTAAAGATCTCAATGGTCTGACCGATCAGCAGTTCCTTGAAAAACTGGCGGAGAACTTTGTTGTTGAGGAAAAAGGTGCGGAAATTTATAAACCGGATCATCTTCATAATTTTTCTCTGTATTTGAGTGGTAAATGGTATTCTCTGACAGCTAAGAATGGTACTTACAATGACAACGATCCGATTGATGTACTTGATGTTACTATTTCGTCCAACCTCATTCTAGATGATATTCTAGGCATTAAAGATCTTCGTTCAGACAAAAGAGTTGATTTTGTAGGTGGAATCAGAGGTTTAGGAGAACTTAGTAAACGAGTTGATAGTGGCGAAATGAAAGCTGCACTTGCACTATATCCTGTATCGATGAAGCAATTGATGGATATTGCAGATAGCGGAAATATTATGCCTCCTAAAACCACTTGGTTTGAACCTAAATTGCGTTCGGGGTTAGTTATTCATAAACTATCTTAGGGACTTATCAGCTAAATGATTGTTGCCTTTAGGGCTACATTAAAAC
>CAMTOW010000262.1 GCA_947074245.1 uncultured Bacteroidales bacterium
ACGCAGTTCTTGACGGATCAATCGACAAAGCTCCAACTAAGGTTATCCCTATGTTCAACTTTGTTGTTCCTACAGAACTTCCAGGTGTTCACACTGAAATCCTTGACCCTCGCGATACTTACGCTAACGCTTCTGAATGGGAAGTTAAAGCGAAAGATCTTGCTGAGCGTTTCATCAAAAACTTCGCTAAATTTACAGGAACTGACGCAGGTAAAGCACTTGTTGCTGCTGGTCCGAAATTGTAATTCGAAGATTAATCAGAAACGATTAAAACCAAATAAAAAACGCGGCTCCTCGGAGTCGCGTTTTTTCGTTTCATCAGGTTCCATTCGCTCGGAATACCCTTTATTTTATTCAACCCGATAGTAGTTTCCTTTCTAAGGGAACGATCGTTCCCCGTCCGAGTCCTTTCGGTATTCCTCTGGGGATATCATCCATATCGCCCATGGAAGCGATTCGCGGATTTTAGGATCCCTCTACACTTTCTTTCATCTTCTCTCGTTTCGGCAACAGATCTTTCTGAGCCAAAAACGCCGGGAAAAGACGAATCAATACCGGTATGAGCAATAAAGACACCAGAATGCTCGCCAACCAGGTCAGCACATCGCAGGCCGTCCCTTCTATCCCCAAACGCCCCACGACCATCCGACACGGCGCGATAAGAAACATATGCGTGCCCAACACCACCAATGAATACCTTCCTATGTAGGATATGATCGGAACATACCCGATCAGCTTCGCCAATCCGATAATAAAAGCGATCCCCGCTAAGGCTACTCCATAATAGCTAAACGGATTGTCGGGTACCCTCGGAGCATATTTATAAACCACGAATGCCAACGCGGGCAATACGAACGCCAAAATTCGGTCTTTGCGACCGGGATTCAACAGATCGGTATATTTGCGGATAAAATACCCTACGGCGAAGAACGGAAGCGCGCGCATCGACGTATCCAGATAATACGGAATGTTGATCTGCTCGCGCATCAGCAGAAAACCGGTGGCACCGATCCCGACTGTCCCCAGAATGAGGGGAATCGTTTTTTCCCGTGTCAGACGGATTAGCCCGTAGAAAAGCAGATTCACTTCAAAAAGCGAAATGAAAAACCAGAGTGGCGCGTTGTAGGTCAGGTCTTCGGTTACGAAGATATCAAACAGCTGCGTCCATCGAAACGGGTCCTGCACCAACCCTTTTTCATAGAATCCGAGCAAATCGCAGATCACACCTGCCGCATAAGAGAGCAGGTAGAAGAACAGGAACGGAATCAACAGTTTATTGGTCTTCCTCCGGGCGAAATCACCCATCCCCTCATAAATCTTAAAGAACAGACCGGATAAGAAGTAATACAACGGCATCCGGAAGCTGACTAGGGCGAAATCAAGTGGTGTTTCCAGCCTACAATACAATACGTGATACCATAACACGGCCAGAATGCAAAGCCCTTTGGCCAGATCGATGTAATCGATACGGGTGGATATCTCCTGATGAATTCGGTTCATGGCACAATAAATTAAGAACTCCGAAAGAATGATACTCCCTCGGGAATCACTCTTTCGGAGTTCGGATGTATTTTCGTTTCGAACCACCGACACGACAGACAGACTTTTATCATCCTCGGGGCGGTTCGGTACGGTTTATTCGCTTACCTCTTTTTTTGCTTTTGAAGTCTTTGCCTTCGCTGTGGTTTTCTTCTCGGCAGTCTCCTTTTTCGCAGTCGAAGTGGTTTTCTTGGCAGTTGCGGGTTTCTTTTCCGCAGCAGCTTTCTTCGTCTTCGTTGCGGTCGAAGTTTTCTTCGCAGCCGGCTTTTTCGCATCGGCAGCTTTCTCCTTGCCTTTTGCCGCAGCCGCTTTTCTTCCTTTACCCGCTTTCGGCGATTCTTCCGCAGCTTTGATGATCGCCATGCAATCCTCAAAAGAGAGCGTAGTCGGATCGGTGCCCTTCGGAATCTTATAGTTGGCCTTATCGAGCGTGATATACGGACCGAAACGACCGTTCAGAATCTGCAATCCTTCGTTTTCAGGGAAAGTCTTGATCAGACGTTCGCGTTCCTGTTTCCGTTTCGCTTCGATCAATTCGATCGCCTCATCCAGCGTTACGCTCATCGGATCGTATTCTTTCGGAAGAGATACATATTTCGCATCGTGACGGATATACGGACCGAAACGCCCGATACCGATCGTCACCACTTTATCTTCATATTCACCCACCTGACGCGGCAGTTCGAACAATTTCAAAGCTTCTTCGAGCGTGATGGTAGTCATCGACTGCCCTTTTCTCAGCGAAGCGAAGAGCGGTTTCTCTTCCTCTTCCTGTTTTCCGATCTGCACGACCGGACCGAAGCGGCTGATCTTCACCGATACCTGACGTCCGGTAGCCGGATCTTCGCCCAGGATACGTTCTCCCACCTTGTGTTCGGTACGGAGCGCCATCGTTTCGGTTACGCTCGGATGGAACAGACGGTAGAATTCATCGATCGTACTGGTCCAGTTTACCTTGCCTTCCGCGATATGGTCGAAGTCCTGCTCCACGTTGGCCGTGAAGTTGTAGTTCATGATATCCGGGAAATGCTCGGTCAGGAAGTCATTCACGATGATACCGATATCGGTAGGAACCAGTTTCCCGCGGTCGGCACCCGTTATCTCGGTCTGAACCGTATCGGATATCGTTCCGTTTTCCAGACGAAGCACGTTGTAGTTGCGTTCCACACCTTCGCGTTCGTTCTTTTCAACATATTCGCGGTTTTGAATGGTCGAGATGGTCGGCGCATAGGTAGACGGACGTCCGATACCCAGTTCCTCCATCTTACGTACCAGCGTAGCTTCCGTATAACGCGGCGGACGCTGTGTGAAGCGCTCCGTTGCGGTCACGTCTTTCATCTGAAGCACTTCGCCCTGATTCAACGGCGGAAGCATCTTCTGTTCGCCGTCTTTCTTATCCTCATCGTCGCTCGATTCCATATATACGCGCAGGAACCCGTCGAAACGGATCACCTCGCCCGTAGCCACGAACTTCTCGTCCGTGCCCGAAACCGAGATATCTACGGTGGTTTTCTCCAACTGCGCATCACTCATCTGCGATGCGATCGTACGCTTCCAGATCAGTTCGTACAATCTCTTTTCCTGTGCCGATCCGTCGATCTGATGATTGTTCATATAGGTCGGACGGATCGCCTCATGCGCTTCCTGAGCACCTTTGGCTTTGGTATGATATTGGCGGATCTGCAGATATTGTTCGCCCATCGTCCCCACGATCTCCTCCTTGGCCGTATTGATCGCCAACGAAGACAGGTTCACCGAGTCGGTACGCATGTAGGTGATCAATCCAGATTCATACAGTTTCTGCGAGATCATCATTGTCTGCGTCACCGAAAAGCCCAGTTTGCTGGCAGCTTCCTGCTGCAAGGTAGAGGTGGTAAACGGAGCCGCCGGAGATTTCTTCAACGGTTTCTTCGTTACCGATTCGATGGTATAGGTTGCTTCTTTGCATTTTTCAAGAAAAGCGAGCGCTTCCTCTTTCGTTTTAAAGCGTCGGCTCAATTCCGAGCGCAGATCGACCGCTTTACCTTTGGCGTCGTTCACCCGGAATATGGCGATGACACGATAAGAGGCCTCGGCTACGAAATTCTGCACTTCACGCTCACGCTCCACGATAAGCCGAACGGCTACCGACTGCACGCGTCCCGCAGAAAGAGCAGGCTTCACCTTCTTCCACAATACGGGCGAAAGCTCGAAGCCCACGATCCGGTCGAGTACGCGACGCGCCTGCTGCGCATCCACCAGGTGTAGGTTGATGTCGCGCGGATGCTCGATCGCATTCAGGATCGCGTTCTTGGTGATTTCGTGAAATACGATTCTTTTTGTGTTTTCAGGCTTTAGACCAAGCACTTCGTACAAGTGCCATGCGATAGCTTCTCCCTCCCGGTCTTCATCGGAAGCGAGCCATACCATATCCGCATTGGCCGCCTCATTCATCAGCTGTTCCACAAGACCCTTCTTATCGGCAGGGATCTCATAAACAGGAGCAAAATCATGCTCAATATCGATACTAAAATCTTTCTTCTTCAAATCACGGATATGACCGTAGCTCGACTTCACCGTGAAATCTTTTCCGAGGAATTTCTCGATGGTCTTCGCCTTGGCAGGTG
>CAMTOW010000263.1 GCA_947074245.1 uncultured Bacteroidales bacterium
ACCATGATTTACACTAATCTTAACACTCTTTCCCTACACGACGCTCTTCCGATCTCCGTATGAGATCTATAGTAGTGCGAGCGACTACGAAGCCTTGATTCTGATTTCTACGGATAATCACATCGAAAACGTGATGCCGGATGAATCTTATTACAAACGGGTCAGACTGAGAAATACGGGTAATCGCCTGATTACCGATCCGGTTTTGATTTCGGTACCCGAAGGGGATGCCTATTATATGTTGCGCCAGATTTTGATTGTTCCTGTTTCCGGTAGAATCGAAGATGCGCTCTATTGTTCTTATTCGGAAGACGAATCCCTCTATTTGCCATGGAAAGGTGATCCGGGTTATTCCGAATGGTTATCATTGGATCCTATGCCGAAAACATTGTGTGGCGGATTCGGTTGTGATTCGAATATCCCGACTTTTCAACAGTCGGTTTATAAGATCGAATTATATTTTATCGAAGAATATTCGCCGGACGAGTTTTGAGGAATGATCGTATGCTGATACAATAATTTGATGTCGTTTGTTTTATGGAATTGAAAGCATCTTTCTCGCCTGTCGAAAAAACAGATGGGAAAGATGCTTTTCGTTAGATACTCCCTTCATCGGCGTAACTATAATAACCGTGTTCGCAGATGATCAGATGGTCGAGTACACGGACGTCGATCATTTTGGCGGCTTCCTTCATCTTGCGGGTGAACGCATCGTCGGCATGACTGGGACGCGTATTGCCCGATGGGTGGTTGTGGCAGATGATGATGCCCGAAGCCAGGTATTCGAGCGCGTCTTTGAGGATGATGCGGATATCGACGGCGGTTTCGGAGACTCCTCCGCGACTGATTTGTCGTTTGTAGACGATTCGGTTGGATTGGTTCAGATAAAGAGTCCAGAACTCCTCGTGAGGAAGGTCGGCCATCAGGGGTTGGAGGTAGTTGTAAACGTCGCGGCTTGACTTGACGCTGAAGAGTTGCAATGCTTCGCTTTGGCTGCGCCGCTTGCCGATCTCCAGGGCTGCGGCAATGGTGATCGCTTTTGCCGGACCGATCCCCTTGTATTTGCGGGTCATCTCTTTCACCGACAGTTTGCTGAGTTGCGAAAAACTGTTGTCGCTTCCGTGAAGGATGGTGCGCGCGAGTTCTACGGCGCTTGCTTCGCTGCTGCCGCTTCCGATCAGGATGGCGATCAGCTCGGCATCCGACAGTGCTTGGATCCCTTTGCTCAATACTTTTTCGCGTGGACGATCGTCGGGAGCCCATTCTTTGATGTTCATGGTGGTTGTGTTTTCAGATTTAAGATGTTGGGAAGCGCTATCAGTTCTCCTTATTATACATGTTCTTGATGCGCTCGCGTGTTTCCGGCTTTCGGCGCAGAATTACTTTTTGCCAAAATGCTTTGATGAACCCCGTGCCGTAACCGATTAGTTGCACCAGTCCGGTAGCGATCGAAAGGAATCCGATCTTGAGGTTTTTGTATTTTATCGCCGAGTCGGCGAAAAGAATGATCAGATAGGCGGCGAGCAAAACCAATACCCAGGGATACCAAAAGGAAAGAACCAGCATGCAGATGACGAAGACGGTGAATGCCGCCGGAGCGAAATGCACGATCTTCAGCGATTCGGGATGCTGTTGGTAAAGGGAGATGCGGGCTTGTCCGAAGATATGCACCTGTTTGCAGAATTTGGACAGATCGACGCGCCGTTTGTGGTAGACGAAGGCCTCGCGGATCAGTTGGGTGTCCAGTCCGGCTTTGCGGATGCGCGTGCTCAGGTCGATATCTTCCCCCAGCGTATCGCGGAATCCTCCCGTGGCTTCGTAGGCTTTTCGGGAGATCCCCATGTTGAACGAACGGGGACAGAATTTCTCCATCTGTTTCTTCCCGCCGCGGATTCCTCCGGTGGTGAAGAAAGAGGTCATCGAATGGTTGATCGCTTTTTGGGTATCGGTAAACGATTCGTGGGCGGCATCGGGTCCGCCATAGCAATCGGTGTAGTTTTCTTTTAACCGCCGGCTCACGATATCGAAATAATCGGCGGGGATCAGGCAGTCGGAATCGAAGAAAACGAAATAATCGCCCGTAGCCATCCCCATACCGATGTTGCGCGAGTCGCTTTGACCGGTGTTAGGCTTGTAGAAATATCGGGTAGACAAGGTGTCGGAATAGCTTTTTACAAGATCTTCGCATCGTTCGGTCGAACCGTCTTCGACGACGATCACTTCAAAATCGGTCATAGTCTGAGCGGCCAGGCTCGCAAGCAGTTCTTTCATTTCGTCCGGACGGTTGTAGACCGGGATGATTACCGAGAAATAGGGCATACGTTTTGGATTATTCTGTTTCTATTCAAATTTAATATGTCTGCCCGAATATCCGCCTGCCAATAGGTATAAAAAAAGCCTTTCCGCCGAGCGGAAAGGCTTTTATATCTTATGCGATCTGTTGAATCGGATTATTTCGCACGCTCAACGTATGAACCGTCACGAGTGTCAACTTTGATTTTCTCACCTGTGCCGATGAAAAGAGGTACGCGTACGGTAGCTCCCGTTTCAACCGTAGCCGGTTTCAATGAGTTGGTTGATGTATCACCTTTGATACCCGGTTCGGTATACGTGATTTCCAAGATAACGTGAGTCGGAACGTCTGCGTAAAGAACGGTTTCGTCGTCTGCTTTTACCATCACCTCGCAGATATCGCCTTCTTTCAGGAATTTCACACCGTTGATAGCGTCTTCAGAGATCGTGATCTGTTCGAACGTTTCGTTGTGCATGAAGTTGTGTCCCATCTCATCTTTATATAGGAACTGGTATGGACGGCGCTCGATACGAACTTCGTCGATCTTAACTCCGGCGTTGAACGTATTGTCGATAACACGACCAGTAGTGATATTTCTTAGTTTCGTACGTACGAATGCAGCACCTTTTCCCGGTTTTACGTGTAGGAATTCAACGATTGCGTAAAGCTGGCCGTTGTATTCGATACACATGCCATTTCTGATATCAGCTGTAGTAGCCATAGAAAAATATTGTTTTATTTAGAATTAAATTGAATTTACTGAGTAGTAGAATGTTGTAACGTGTTCGTTTTGAACGCCTGCAAAGGTAAATTAATTTCGAGAAAAACGAAAAACTTTAATGCAAAAATGGACTAACTGTTTGTGGATTAAAAAAAAGTGCCTATTTTTGCAGACCGAATAGAACAGCGAATTTAAACGAAAAAATAACATACGGCAATGAAACAAACATTTCAACCATCAAACAGAAAAAGAAGAAACAAACACGGTTTCCGTGAAAGAATGGCGACTGCTAACGGTCGTAGAGTATTGGCTGCACGTCGTGCTAAAGGCCGCAAAGTGTTGACAGTTTCTGACGAAATGTCTCGCTAAGCAATTCGATTCTTATATATAGGTAAGATATTAAAGAAGGAGATACATCATTACGATGTATCTCCTTCTTTGTTTTCGTAGGTATATGAACTGAAAAATAATTTGTTTTCGGATTCGGACTTTGATTGTAGGGGCGGAGGATAATTGAGTTTGGAAAATGCCTGTCTTGAATTAAAAAAGATCAACACCTAGAAAGGGTTAAAAAATGAATCTATGAGAATTGGTTGCTATATGATTATTTGGTTTTATTTGTTTGATTGTTAGGTATTTATGTCGGATGTGCGTCTTGTTAATCCCTTTTGTAAATAAATGTTTTCGTATTAAATGAATTGTTTTCTATTGTAGAAATAATATAAATAAATTACTTTTGTGTAGTGTTTGATGAATAAATATTAACAATATATCGCTTGATTATAGAGATTACTTGGTAAGTGTTAAGTATAGGAGTATAATCTTATTTTAAAGTGCATCAAAATAGAAACAAGAACAATTTAAAGTAATGTGGTAGGGTGAGTCAGCTAGTATGAAAAATCAAGAAGAATCTCATTATGATAATGGCCGTCTGCGGAATTTCTGTAGACGGTTTTTTATTTTTGATTTTGAAATTAGCATCTATGTGATTGAATATTAGATATTGCTCTCGAAAAAAAGAGGTGATTGGTTTCGCTTCTTATTATTATCCATCTTTTTATGGATTAAGGTCTGATTTTGGTTGATTGTGCTAAGTAGCGATCGGCATATAGAACGAATAAAATCATCGA
>CAMTOW010000264.1 GCA_947074245.1 uncultured Bacteroidales bacterium
TGTTAGAGATAAAAGATCTTCATGCTAATATCAATGGCAAGGAGATATTGAAAGGCCATAAAGAGTAGCTGTTTATTCGTATTATATATAGGAGAAATAAACAATGAATTTCCCATACCCATTCCGGCATATTGCCATCCTCCATAAATTCCGTGATTGTAATAATCATCCAATGCACTGATCTGTTCCGGAAAAGCAATTGTCGTATCCCAATATACCGGGCCACTCTGATCCGTAGATTTCAACCACTCGAACAAGAAACAATCGATAATCCGATTTTTGGGAAAATCAATTTGCAAACCAACCAACGCATCTCGCCATGAATACTCGGCAAAAAGCTGCGAATGATCATTGAATTGATGTTCGAAATAAACCTTAAACAACCAATCGGAATACTTATAATTCAGTGCGAAATTCCAACTACCCAAATGATCTCCCAATACATTATCCTGATCCATCTGTAAGGATGAGTCATCCCCATTTAGAGGAACCAGAATCCGAATAAAATCTGATAATTTATGAGGAGCCTTAAATGAAGTACCGTCACTCATATAGCACTTACCACCGAAACGCGCAGGCATCTCCAATCCCCCTTCAAACCAAAGAGGAAACTTTTCTTCGTTTCCGATTTTTCCATATAAAGCTTTTGAATGGAAGATCGCATTCTTTACATAGACACCGATCGTCATTTCTCCCGGCGGAGTACGGAATGCGCCATCATCGGTAAATTTCTTTTGGAATCCATTGTCAAAATACATACCATAAGCGATATGCCCTTTAATTGAGAACCATTCATTCGTAAAAGGAACCGCCCAATATTCAGCCAACCCCAATCTAACCTGCGGGATGGGATGGTTATTATTTGAAAGAGTCAAACCACCTGTGCTCAAATACGGATTTTTCAATTCGGGTTCACGCTCTATACTACCTATCTCCAACATCAAAGGCTTGTATTTCAAAGAGAAATACAATTGCTGCAAATAAACAGCACTGTTGTAATGAACACCTCCGACAAGATCAACACCCCATGAATATGTAAAATCTTTATTCAGATCGAATGGACGCATAACGGATGCACGCAAATATCCATTGTTATTGTTTATGGTGGAAACGCCATGCTTATTGGCATTAAACCAAAACGGATTATGATCTCCTTTTCCGAGTTCGCCTCCCATTCTAACCATATATTCCGAATTTTTAAAAAACTGAGAATATGCCGGTACCATCATTATAAGTGACAGGATGGAGATCCAAAGTTTACGCATATTATTAGAGTCTTTGTATTTCGACAAAACGATTATTTTTTCTTTTCGTTATATATCCGAATCGCTTTATCAAATTGGTTATTAAAAAATTCGACACGCTGTTCCCAAATATAATTTTTGACACAAGACAACGTACCTTCCGACAATCGATTCAAATAATCAGGAGACTCAATCATCCGCTTCAAGGCTGCCGCGACATCATCCGTAACCTGCGAATAATTATTAAGAGGAATCTTCACCCCACATTTATCACATATTACACCGGCCATTCCACAATGATCCATCGTGATCGTCGGTATGCCTTTCGCCATCGCCTCGAAAATCACGGTCGTCGTCGCTTCACCCAAACTGGATATAACATGAACATGTCCCTGACCCAAAATCTGCTGAACTTCATCCCGTCGTACAAATCCGTGCCAATTGATATGATCATTTATCCCTAACGCTATGGCTGTGCTTTTAAGCGAATCTTCCAGATCGCCTCGACCAATGACATTCAACTCCCAATCAGAAGTCGTTGCATTGAGTTTAGCCAAAGCATCTAACAAAACAACCAAACCTTTGCGCGGACATAAAGTTCCGATCCAAACGATTTTCAGTTTCTCACCTTGCTTTTTTACGACCGGTTTATCTTTTTCTATTTTCAGAACCCCATTTTCAGGCAAATAATCTGATTCTCTTGAAAAGAATCCCGCCAGTTGGCGTTGTGTCAACGGAGTAGCAGAAACAATGACATCTGACTTTTTCATCGCCTGAACCACACGAGGCATACATCGCAACATCAGAGGATGAATCACGTTACGCCCGACAGCAATGATTTTTTCTTTTTTCGATAATGAAGGAAATAAAGCCAATGGACGAGGATGAGCACCCGTTATGGGACCCCATATATACGGTTTATCCAATTTCCATAAATAACCCGGTTCTTTGAATCCGACCGGATTCAGGAAATGAATAACGTCAATCGGTTCCTGTGCAATAATTTCCTGAGCTTTCTTATAAACTTCCAAATGCCATTGATTATAGGATTTGTAGTCATGAATTGTCGTTTTCAAGAAATTCGCATAGAAAATTCCTTCATTTCCCCATTTGGAGTCAGAATAAACTTCAATAAATCGTGTGTTCGGTATCGTATTCTCTTTAAGGTATTCTTTCATCTCATCCATATTCCCCATTTCCTGATCGGATTTCCCATATAGGATAATGAGTTTATGATAACGAGACATATTTTTTATATAATTCCAGGCAACCGCATATTCGGAGCCTTTCGTAGGAGAAATTGCATAAGCAACAAGTAATACTGTCTTCATGTTTATAGATTAACTCTTTTCACTCAATACATTATAAATGAATTTAACATTCCCGATAAGATAACGCCGCCACATTCTTTTCGGATTCGAACATAACCGATGGAACCATTCCATTCCCATATCAATCATCCAAGCCGGAGCACGATTTACACTTCCTGCATAGAAATCAAAAACAGCACCAATACAGCCGATATGACCTTTTACATTCAGTTTATCGAAGTTCGCGTAAGCCCACTTCTCTTGTTTTGGGGCCGTCATGCCAATCCATAAAAGATCGGGATTGACTTGATTGATCTTTTGAATCATCTGGTCATTGTCTTCCTGAGAGAACTCCGGTTTATATGGCGGTGAGTAAGTATGAATCCTTATATTGGGATATTCCGTTTTGGCTCGATTCTTAATCTTAAGTAGGACTTCTTCCGAACTTCCAAGAAAAAAACAATCTCCTCCTTTTCGATTCAGTTTATTCATTTCGAACTCAAAAAGATCAGCACCGGCTATTTTTTCGACTTTTATTTTGTTTTTGAATGCTAAAGCATATACAATTCCGACACCGTCGGGCAGTAATACATCTCCATTCTTTAAAGCCTCTGAAAACTGGGAATCTTCTTTTGAAATATTGAAAGAGTGAGCATTGATCGTATTTATCAGGAGCTTTCTTTCGGGCAATTTATCTAATAACTCTTTTTTATCGAGAGTTCTAACTTCATTTATGGTCATATTCCTACAGATTAATTCTAAGATGACAATTTATAAACGGAAATATATATCATCCAATTGCATATTTATATTATCAATATTAAAAATCCCGTTTACATATTTATCCGTTTCCTCTACTACTCTTTTTCTCAATGCATCATCGCTCATCATCTTAGACAATTGATTTGCCAATGCTGAATCGTCTCCTATCGGAAAAAGCAATCCATTCTCACCCTCTGTCACGATATCGGGTAATCCTCCCACCGGAGTCATAACGCACGGAACTCCATAAGCCCAAGCGTCGAGAACCCCCATCGGAAAACCTTCTGATTCACTAGCCAAACAATAAATTGACGATTCATGAAACAAACGATCCTTCAATTCACCACTAACCCATCCCACAAAATCAATCGACTTGGCAACATCGAGATCTTTGGCTAGACGTTCGGCTTGTTCAATCTCTCCGTTTCCCGCAAAAACAACACGCCATTCGGGAAAATCGTTCGCGATCTTCGCAAAAGCACGGATTAGTGTCTTATATCCTTTTCGTTCGATTATAGAACCGGCAAATAAGATCTGTTTTTTCTTTATGATGTTTTCTTGAGAGATATTGTTGCAAGGATTATATAAAACTTCAACATTATCGTCAAATCCAGTACTTTCTTTCACCCAAACTTTCCACTGTCGAGAAAGGACCAATACCCTATCAGCATTCTGAAACAGGTAACGATATAATTTCCGGTTAGATTCTTCAAATAGAAACTTCTCATTGGACGGATGGAAATGGAATATTATCTTTTTACCAAGCAATTTGGCCGGATAGAAAAAAAACTGTTTCCGTTTAGCGGATTG
>CAMTOW010000265.1 GCA_947074245.1 uncultured Bacteroidales bacterium
CGTGATTTGTAATCTCGGGGTCGTTGGTTCGAATCCGACAAGAGGCTCAAAAAAGCGATAATTTCAAAACTGGAATTATCGCTTTTTTTATTTCCCGATATTCCTGTTTATAAAAACAACCGCTTCCGGATCTGCTGAATTTCGCAATCCGGAAGCGGTTGTTTCTGTATTTTATCAAATCAGTTTTCGCGATGCAAAGGCAATTCCAGTACGAAACAGGCTCCTTGTTTGTATTCAGAGTCTACGTATAGGTCACCGTTTAGGTTGACGGCTAGCATTTTGCAGATGTAAAGCCCCAGGCCTGCGCCTTGCGTAAAATCATTCAGTTTCACAAAACGGTCGAATATGATGCTTTGTTTATCCAGAGGGATTCCGCATCCGGTATCTTTTACCGAGAAAATCACTTTATCGTTTTCATTGGAGTGAAGCACATCAAGTCGTATCTCACCGTGTTTGGTGAATTTGGTGGCATTTGTCAGCAGGTTTGTCAGGATCTGATGCAAACGAAGCGGATCCGTTTCGATCATGTCGGCCGTCGGGTCGAAATGGTATTTCAGTTCTACCGGAGTGCTCACTCGGTGTCGAATCGAGTCCAGAGCCTTTCGGCAACTCTCTTTGATATCGACCGATTGGATATTGACAGCCATCTGATTGGTCGATTCCATCACCGAGATGCTTAGCATATCGTCTACCAGCTTGAGTAGCAATTCCGAATTTTTCTCAATGATACTCGTAAACTCGGCATGCTCCGACGGATTTTCGATCAATAGCGACGAGAATCCCACAATCGCATTGAGCGGCGTACGGATCTCGTGGCTCATGTTCTGCAAGAAAATTGTTTTCAGTCGATTTGCCTCTTCCGCCCTGTCTTTCGCGATCAAAAGCGCTTTTTCAGACTTCTGCAATCTTTTGTTGATTCGAGACGTACGATACAGGATGATGATCACCGAGATGAGGATCACGACAACGATCCCCAACGTCAGGAAGATGATCTGCAACTGTAGTCGTTTCTTTTTTGCCTGTAACTCCTGCGCGGCTACCTGCAACTTATTTACCTCATGCAGAGAACGCAGGTTGTTCAACTGAGTCGTAAGCTCATAATCGAAGATCGAATCTTTCCGTTCGATCACATCTTTCAAGACCGCGTTCGCTTCTCGGTGCAATCCCATATCGGACAAGATATCCGCTTTGCGTCGAAACAGGTCTACGCGCGGATCCTGACTCAGCAATTTGTCTACCTCCATCAGGGCTCGGTTGTACCGATGAGATATCTTTTGATGATAAGCGATGCAAATCTGATTGTAGTAATCGCGAACATACATATCGGGATTCTCTTTGTAATTGCTTGCCGCGTTGAAGTGTTTGCTGGCAAGGGCGGAGTTCTTTTCCCGGATATACAGGTCGGCCTGATAACACTCAGCCAGCCAACGGCACCGTTCGATCGGGATGTTCACCTCGTTGGGATACTTGTTGTTCTCAAAATCGTTGACGATTCCTACATAGGCGTCGATATAGGGGCGCGACTCTTCGGTTCGATCTTGACTTAGCAGAATATCAAGTACATAGGTCAAAAACTGGAGTTCGAGCGTCGGCCTTCCTTTGGTCGAACGGATCAGTTCGATCCCGTCGTTATACTCCTGAAGAGCTTGTTTCGGACGAAGCGTTTCCCGGTAAATCAGCCCGAGCGCTTCGTGCGATGCGATGATGCCTTCTGTGAAATTCAATTCTTTTCCGAGATTGAATATTTCCGAAGCATGATCGATGGCTATTTCATATTTCCCCGAAAAGAGATGCTGGAAACAGATCAGACTCATCATATCGAACATATTCGAATACAACTTATGCTTGCGGGCGAGCGGAATTCCGATCTCTCCCCAATACGATATACTGTCTGATACCCATCGGTTGAAGTTATTACGGGTCAGGGCCTTATAGATATCGCATTGTTCTTTATAATCATTGTTGATGATGCTTATTTCGAGGGCCTTTTCGAGATAACCTACCTCTTCGGGCAGGTTCATATATTGATTGGCCAAATCTCGATAATGTGATGCAATCATATTCTTTTCCGGATTTTCCGCCTGCAACGGGAGAAGGCAGAGTAAGGATAAGAATAAGGTGGTAAGATATCTCATTGATTTTTGTTATAGGTAAGCCGAAACAAATATATTTATTTTTTAAGTTAAGCGTATTGTAAATTCTTGACAATGTTCCGCTTCTGCACTGTTAATTTATTTGTCTGCTGTTAAACGAATAATAATAATCTCTAAATTGCACGACGATCGATACCGATCATTACGAATCTCTGCATTCGAATCAGTTAACCTTTTCTTATTGAATCATGATCACGTTTATCCTCTCTATCGTCCTCCTGATCGGTGGATATTTCTTGTATGGCCGCTATATCGAGCGGATCGTTTCGCCCGATGAGAAAGCGCCTACTCCCGCCATCGCCCACCCCGACGGGGTTGACTATGTACCGATGTCGCGCCGAAAAATATTTTTGATCCAGTTTTTGAATATCGCCGGTCTCGGGCCAATCTTCGGAGCGATCATGGGCGCGATGTACGGCCCTGTCGTATTTCTCTGGATCGTGTTCGGGACGCTTTTTGCCGGAGCCGTCCATGATTATCTTTCGGCGATGATCTCGTTGCGCAACGACGGGAAGAGTCTGCCCGACCTGATCGCGGCACAGCTCGGCGTGTCGGCGGGTATCGTGATCCGTATCATCACCATCTTGCTGATGGTGTTGGTGGGAGCCGTTTTCCTTTCCGGGCCGGCCAATCTGCTCACCTCGATGACGGGCGGTTTGCTTTCGGTAAAGTGGTGGATCGCCATCATCTTCGCCTATTATATTCTGGCTACGCTTTTTCCGGTCGATAAGATCATCGGCAAGGTTTATCCCGTATTCGGATTCGCGCTGCTGTTTATGGCGTTCGGTATTCTGGTTTCGTTGTTTTGGTACGGAGCCCATGTTCCCGAACTGCATCAACATTTCCACAATGCCAATCCCGCCGCCGATCGGTTTCCGGTGTTTCCGATGTTGTTCATTACGGTGGCCTGCGGAGCGATCAGCGGATTTCATGCGACCCAATCGCCTCTGATGGCGCGTTGTATCAAGACCGAGACCGATGCCCGACGCGTATTTTTCGGAGCGATGGTGGCAGAAGGGCTCGTGGCGACCATATGGGCGGCAGCGGGGATGAGTTTTTTCGGCGGATTGCAGGAGTTTCATGATTTCATGGGCGCCAACGGCAATAGCGCGGCGATCGTGGTCAGCAAGATATCCCGCGAATGGATGGGAGTGGTAGGCGGTTTTCTCGCTTTGTTGGGAGTGGTGGTTGCTCCGATCACTTCGGCCGATACCGCCTTTCGTTCCGCCCGGCTCATCATTGCCGATTTCTTGCATATCGATCAGAAGACGTTCAAAAAACGAATCCTCATATCTACCCCTTTGTTCGTGGGATGTTTCATTCTGCTTCAAGTCAATTTCGATACCATCTGGCGTTATTTCGCCTGGTGCAATCAGTCGCTGGCGGTATTCACCCTTTGGTCGGTCACGCTTTTTCTGGTTCGCGAGCGGCGCAATTACCGGGTGGCGTTCTTTCCCGCCGTGTTTATGACGGCTGTTTGCATCTGCTACATCCTGATCGCTCCCGAAGGGTTCGGGTTGGCGCATCAGACCGGCTATCTGATCGGGTTGGGGATTACGGCACTCGTCACTCTCTGGTTCGTTTACTGGAAAAACCGAGCTTTTGCGATTCGACCTCTCGAGGAAGAGGGCGAATAATCCCGATTTGCAGCCGATAGCATTGTCGCAACCGATGCGTCGCAGCTTCCGTATGGCTTTGTATATGAATCATTTTCTGCCTGATCAGATGCTATTGTAGGCCTGCGCGTTGCTAGAAAGGGCTGATTTTTACTATCTTTACAGCATCAGAGTAGAATCATTATGAAAAAATACGCCATAATAGTTGCCGGAGGAAAAGGATTACGGATGGGGCATGAGCTTCCTAAACAGTTCATCGCGGTCGCCGAAAAACCGATCCTGATGCATACGCTCGATGCGTTTCACAAAGCCGATCCGGATATTTCGCTTATTTTAGTTTTGCCTGCCGAGC
>CAMTOW010000266.1 GCA_947074245.1 uncultured Bacteroidales bacterium
CTACACTAATCTTAACACTCTTTCCCTACACGACGCTCTTCCGATCTTAACAAAAAAGCGACACGATGTAAATCGCGTCGCTTTTTTGTTATCCGGTCGTAAATTATTTATCTGGATTGAAATGAAACCGATTCGATGTCGAATCCGATCTCATCCTGTTCGGTCGATGAGAGAAAGTGCACGTAAGAAACCCCGTGTTGCACCGGGTTCTTCAAAGGCAATTTCAAGAGCGGTTTCTTCTGCTTATCGATGTAGACTTCCGCTACGGTAGAACCCGCATGATGATTCCATTCGATTCGAATCTGATGAAACCGATCGTCACTGATCTTCAATACATCCCGATTCAATGGCAATTCATACGAAGAGAAATACGCCGCAGTCGTGTCTGAAGGGTTAAACCACCGATCACTAAGCAACAGTCGCCCTCCCTGCGTGTTTTCGGGCAACCTGATCCGCGTCGTAAAAGAACCGTTCTCCGACGCGGGAAAATTCCAAACAGCTCCTTCACCCGCATACAAAAGAGAATCGTTTTCCAAATGTCGCAATCGCAAGATCCGTTCCCCTTTCTTTGACGGATGATCCATCAAACTCCCGGCCGGTTTACGGTTATAGCCGCAATGCCCTTTTATTCCTTTATAATATTGAAATGCCGACCAATTTGCCAATCCATTCTCAAAGTGAGACGCACGCCGTTTGGCGTATATCCAATCCAAATCAAAGCGCAGGATCTTGCGATGCAACGGATGCTGACCGATCGCAATCAGAATCTCGCCGTTATCGGCCTCGATCAGTTGCGTCTGATGCACGCTTTTATCGATCCCTTTCGTATCGGCGTAATCGGACGCATCGCGCCGCTCATCCAAATAAAGTTCCCGACAACCGATCCAAGTCTTCCCATCGTCTTCGGATAGGGCGATATGCAGTGTATTTCGATTGGTGAACACATCGTCCCACACGCCGTTGGCGGTAGAGAGTTCGGGCAGCGGCGTTGTGTTGTTCCATACAAAGACAAGACGTCCATCCTGAAGACGAGTGAACGTAGGCATTGTGATGGTCCCATAAAAGGGAGACGGAACCGGAGTGGTCCAGGTTTCACCCTTGTCATAAGAATACGATTGATAATGCTGATCCTGCGACGTACGCATAATCATCCACAACCGACCATCGGTCAATTCGACAACGGTCGGTTCGACCGCGCCGTGATTCCAGCGTATCCCCTGATGAAACGCCTCTTTTTTATGCAACGGACTCATCACCTTCTCCGACTCGTTCCAACTCAAACCGTCATCATCCGAATACAAGACGCGCGCCCCTTTCTCGGAAGCGTCCGGTCCGGCATAATGCGTAGCGACCGCAATCCGTTTGCCCCCGTCAATAAAAACGGGAGGCTTCAACATGATAAGCGGCTTATCCGTCACTTTGATCAACTCCGTCGTTCCATTCTGTGTTTCGGAGTAACGCACGCACCAGACCGCGTTGTTTTCATAAAACAACCGGATCATCGTGCCCGTAAGCGGATTCCTGTTGTCGGCGAAAAAAAGCGAATCCGGAAGATGCGTTTTCGTCCAGGTCGTTCCCCCATCTACGGTTGCGATATAAAGATTGCCCGGTTCGTGTTGCTCACCGTAATTATAATGACGGATCTCTCCGTTCGTCAATTTTGAAAAACCGATGTAGGCATCGCTTGGAGGGATCGCTACCACACGGGGAGCATCCTGAGCCTGAACAGGAAAGAGGATACCCAAACCGAACAAGACAGCGATGCCTCCGGAAATAAAATTCGTCATGAAAACAATGTCGTAAAATTAAAAATCGATCCGGGAGACTTATCGGATAATGACCTCTTTGATGATCGGCCAACACGTATGCTGCCCCGTAACCTGAATTTTCACGGCACGCAATTCTCCTCTGTCTAAATTCGCTTTGGCTTCGCCCAGATCATTGAATTCACTTGTTTTGGTGAAATTCACCCCGTCGGCAGATACCAACAGATCAGCCATCGTAATATAGTCTTTCGAATCTCCGGTGATGATCTCAATCGCCTGAGCCTTTACCGGTTCTCCCAGATGAATCGTAAAATAATGCTCTTTACCAACCGACGTACCTCCCCAAAAGAATGAATTGGATCGGCCGTCGAACGCGTATTCAGGATGGTAAGGCGGATTCAGCGGAATGTTGGTTTCGATATTCGCATGGCGTATCAGCGCAGGTTTTTCATCGGTCGGAGCAAACTCCGTCTCATTCAAGGCATCATCCTCATAATAGTTGATACCAAGCAATTCCATCACCGGATAATAAGCGTTGATTCGTTCATAATACGATTCCCAATCTTTCTTTTCCGGTTGGGTCCACATCACTTCCGACAAAGCCGTCAGACGCGGATAAAGCATCCATTCCAAACGATTTTGCGTAGCGACACGCTCGGTCCACAAACAAGCCTGCACCCCTTTGATCAGATGAAGTTTGTCTGCCGATACGGAAGGATCGACCGGTTCCCATTCATAAATCTTACGGGTCGAGTTACCGGCATATCCCCAATCGTAATAGCAACCGTGCTGCGGAGCCATGATGATCGGAATATTGCGAGAAAGCGCATGACGCTGTTGCTCGAACCCTTCGTTACGCCAAACCATCACGACATCTTCGGGAGAAGCGACACCACGTTCGTCAATCTCATCCCATCCGATCATCGTCTTCTTGTATTTTCGCGCCAGTGCAGAAACGTCACGGGTAAAGTGATCCTGAATCTGTCCCGGTTCGGTCATTCCGTTTGCCTTAGCCAGTTTCTGACATTTCGGGCATTTTTCCCAATACGTAGTAGGCACCTCATCCCCTCCGAGATGAATGTATTCCGATGGGAATATATCCGATAATTCGCGGATCACATCTTCCACGAATTGCAGGGATAGCGGATTGCCGACACAGATCATATTCTCCATTCCCCGTTTGCGACTGTTGAGCGCGCGTTCTTCGGGATAAGCTTCAAACTCTCCCCCATTGCAAGACAATTCCGGCATCGCCGCCAAAAGAGCCGTATTGTGTCCGGGCATATCCACTTCGGGAATCACCTCGACATTACGCAAAGATGCATAACGCACCACCTCTTTCAAATCATCTTTGGTATAGTATTTGCCCGATAATTCGGGATAATCGTAATAATAAGTGCCTTTTTCGGTCAATGCAGGATATTTATCCATTTGCAGGCGCCATGCATTGTTATCCGTCAGATGCAGATGAAGCTTATTCAATTTGAAATAACTCATCTGATCGATGGTTTGTTTGAGTTCGTCCACCGTCCAGAAATGACGGCTGCAATCGATCATCAGGCCACGGTAAGCAAAGCGAGGCGTATCGCGGATCTCCAGATTCGGGAGCGCCTTCTTGTCCGAAGTCATAATCAACTGCTGGAGGGTCTTGATCGCATTGAACGCGCCCGAATAATCACGACAACCGATGGTGATCTTTCCTTTTTTAATAAGAAGCGTATAACCGTTCTCTGCCAATGAATCATCCTTTTCAAATTTCAACACGGCATCCTTGTCCGTCAACCGAACGTCGGTCAATCCGGCCTGATGCAACAACATCAAAGTAGAATCCGGCATTGAAAACAAAGAAGAAGGAAGCGTCACACTCGTAATTCGACTGACCGGCAACGATCCGTTCAGGATCTCAATCTGATTGGGCTGGGGAATAAGGTTCACTTTCTCGGTCGGTTTATTCTCGCATGAAGTCAACAAAGCAAACGCTCCGATCGATTGCAATAGAAATTTGGTATACATGATATTCGATTAAATAAATAGATAATATGTGAATACTAATACAAATTATACAAGTGTAGTGGAATACATTTCTAAAATATTTCGCTAAAATCCGATAAAAAAATGAATTATTTAAATTTTCACCGGGGTTTTATGAAAACAAATCAGTCTATAGACAAAAAAAAAACGGCTCTCTTCACAGATAGCCGTTTCTATGCTTTTACAATTAGGTATTAATTTTTGTAAGGATAAGAAAGATTGTTGTTATCATGACAAATATCCCCTTTTCGAATTTGTTGTGCAAAAAAAGATATATGTTTTATAATATAGTTTTATCATTTTCTAGTCAGATAGGATAATAA
>CAMTOW010000267.1 GCA_947074245.1 uncultured Bacteroidales bacterium
ATAGCATCTCCCATTCGCACAATCCTTTCGCCATCGGCTGCCGTATAGATTCCGTTAAGGGCTCCCGGCTTTCCCGCTTGGTCGTATCATTTGAAGAGATGGTTCAATTGCGAATGGTCGTCGGGATTTCCGAAACGGGTACATTAATAACTGTCCCAAAGAATTCCGTAGTTTTTATTCGATATGATGACCGGCACCGATACTTTCGTATTGTACTGAAACAACTCTTCGTTTTTTCCTTTGTAGTTAAATTCGTCCGCTTGGTGTTGTCCCAGTCCGTAAAACGCTTCATCCGGTTCGGAATCGAATACCTGTCGGACCGTATATTGTTTCTTCCCTTCCACTTCGATCGGAGAGAAGGTCTTTCCGCCGTTTTGGTCTTCGGCCAGGATCCGGTTGCCATCGAGATCGGTAAACGTCACTTTTCCCGAATTCTTTTGTACGGAAGCCCGGACCATAGAGGTTGCCAGCACCACGGCACTGTCGTTCTCTTCGACTGTAAACGGAGTTTTATTTTTCTGAGGAACGATTATCAGACTCTGGCGGTCATCGAATTCTTTATCGGGTGTCGCGGATACGCGAATCAATTTATTTCCGAGTGCCTGGAGGCGAACTTTAGAAACATCCGCCGAAGAATTCTGTTTCACTTTCACAACCACGCCATCTTGTGTTTTTTCATAAACCTGTTTTCCACATGCTGTAAAAACAAGTCCTGCCAATAAACAGAATGAAGTGTTTTTCACGCTCATATTTTTTATAGTATTAAAGATTTAATTCATGGTTGTAAAATTACCGTTCGCAAAAAAAAGAAGCCCGCTCCGATGTTGTAAGGAGCAGGCTTCTTTGATTTTAGTTCAACCGATTTGTTTCCTGTAGGGGTATATTATGTTATTTACCCTCCTTTTCCTGGTAGGTAGAGGGCAGTACGCCGAATTCTTCCTTAAAATATTTGCTGAAATATTTCGGATTATTGAAGCCGACCTGATAGGCGATTTCCGACACATTTTGCTGGCTTTCCCGCAATAGTTGAGCCGCTCGTTTCAATCGGATGATGCGGATAAACTCAATCGGCGTCTTATTCGTGATCGCAAGTAGCTTCTTGTACAGATGCACGCGACTCATTCCGAGTTCACGACTCAGTTCCTCCACCGAAAAGTCACTGCGCGAGATGTTGTTTTCCACATAACGGATCGCGTTGTCGATCAGTTTCTCATCCAGCGAGGTGATCCGGATCTCGCTCGGTTCGGGATTGATCCGTCCCGAATTGCGGCTCGACCGCAACTCGATGTGCTTCTTGATCCGCAACAGCAGGATATCCATATTAAACGGCTTGGTGATATAATCATCCGCGCCAATCGTCAGGCTCTCCAATTTATATTCGCTCGATTGACGCGCCGTCAGGAGTACGACCGGGATATGCGTCGTCTGCTTATTCGCCTTGATCAGACGGCAAAGTTCGTTCCCGTCCATTTCGGGCATCATCACATCGCTGATGATCAGTTCGGGCTCTATGTCGGGGATCATCTCCCACGCTTCACGCCCGTTGGTGGCGATCTTTACGCGATAGAAAACGCTCAGGCTGTCGTACATAAACGTCAGGAAGTCATCATTATCGTCAACGACCAGTATCGTAGGGCGTTTATCATCCTCTTTTTCCGTTTCGTTACGCTCTTTCTTCTCCATCAGATCGACGAGCGAACCGGAAGCGGACGGTTCTTTCTTCCGACGCCTGCCTGGCGCCGACTCCTCCCGTACTGCGGGATGGTCGTGATGAGCCTCTTCATGGGAGGAATGTAACGCGATATCCGATTCGGATGACGGATCAGACGGATCATGCGCCTCGAAAAGAGCACGTTCATTCATCTCCGGAAGTTCGGCGATATCGTCGGCGGTTCTTTCATAAGCCCGTTTTACCGGCAGATGCAGAATGAAGACACTCCCCGACGGAACATTATCATAGACGCGCACCGTACCGTTATGCAACGACATGAAGTCACGTACGATACTCAACCCGATACCGCTACCGATCATATTGGGATGTTCCGCCTGATAAAAACGTTCGAATATTCGCTCTTTCTCCTCATCAGGAATACCGATACCCGTATCCGATACCTTAATCTCAAGCATGTCATGCCCATCGCCCTGCGGCACCAAATCGACCGAAACATCCACGCGACCTCCTTCGGAAGTAAATTTGAACGCATTCGACAGCAGATTCATGACCACTTTCCCCAGCTTGTCTCCGTCGAAAGACATAGTCAGTGAACGGATCGAAGAGAAAAAGGTCAGATGGACGTGTTTGATCTCCGATAAATCCCGGAACGAATTGCATACGGCATTGACAAACTCGATGATATCGCCTTCCGAAAGACACAGTTGATGCCCGTTGACATCACCTTTTCGGAAATCCAGCAATTGATTCACCAGATTCAGCAGACGCATCGAATTGCGACGGATCATCTTGAGCTTGTCCGCCAGCACATCTTCGGTCTCATGCTCTTTGATGAGCGAATCGAGCGGCGAAAGGATCAGAGTCAGCGGTGTGCGCAACTCATGGCTGATGTTGGTGAAGAAACGAAGCTTCATATCGTTGATTTCCTGATTCTTCAATGCTTCCTGTTCGATTTGTCGGATCTTATATTTGTTTCGTTCATGACGCAAGATCATATAACGGCCCAATGCCAGAATCAGAATAAACAGAACGCCATAAATGAAAAACGCCCAACCCGACCACCAGAATGGCGGGCGGATCACGATACTCAACGAGGCTTCCCGCTCGCTGCTATACCCGTCGTTGTTGATCGCTTTTACTTTGAGTTTGTATTTTCCGGGTGCCAGATTGGTATAGGTAATCTTGCCCGTAGTCGTGGTAAGCCACTCATTATTAAAACCCTCCAGCTTATAGCTGTATTTCATTTTCTCCGGCAACACGTAATTGTCGGATGTAAACTGTATGCTGAATATGTTTTGACTATAATTCAGTTCGATCTGTCCGATATGGTTCAACGACTGATCCAAAATGACCCGATTGCCGTATTTCTCACCGATCATCACGTCTTCATTGAAAAGAGAGAGATGCGTGAAGATCACGTTCGGAAGCACTTTGTTGTACTTGATCTCGTTGGGCGATACGCCGTTGATCCCGTATAATCCACCCATCAAGATCTCTCCCGAAGCGAGTTTGCAGACGGAACGCTGATTGAACTCTCCGTTCTGCAATCCGTCTTTGTCGTCATAACTGTAACACTGAAAGGTATATTCGTTTACCTTACCACCCGTACCCACGACGATATTGGTTACGCCCCGTGCCGTAGTGATCCACATGTTTTTGTTATTATCTTCGATCACCCCGGCGATGAACGGATTGGAGAGACCCTCCTCTACCGTAATGATGCGCAACGAGTCTGTCTTCGGATTATAGATATTCAACAGGTCGCGCGTGGCGATCCACCACAACCCGCGACTATCCTCATAGATATGATTGATATTCTGATTGGAAAAACTGTTCTCTCCGGATTTCGACCCGGAAAGAGCCCGGATATACCCCGTTTCGAGATCGAGAACGGTAACTCCGCGCGATGTTCCGATCAGCAGGTTGCCGTTCTTGGTGAGATGAAGCGAAGAGATATGATCCGACGACAATCCGTGCGATGCCTGCGTATAGGTATCGAAGCGTCCCGTCGACGGGTCCAGACATTGCAAACCTCCGCCCAGCGTGGCGATCCAGATCCGTCCTTTCTTATCTTCGACGAGCGACCATACGTTGTTGTTTGCCAGAGAGTTTTTATTATCCGGATCGTTTTTGTAATGAATCGTTTTCCCGCGATCCAGGCAATCCAGGCCTCCCCAGAAAGTTCCGATCCATAATTTCCCGTCGGTTGCGGCAATCATACTGACGATCACGTTGGCGCTCAGCCGGTTTCCGGTATTCGCAACCGTATATGCCTCCGTCTTTCCGTTTTTGGGATTCCATCGGATCAGCCCCGCATCGTTCGTACCCAACCAGATATCACCTTTCGGATCTTCTACGATGGCATTGATGTCTCCCAAATGATTGATATCGAACTTAAACGTACTCTCGTTGTAGTATGAAACCCCTTTTTTGAATGTTCCCACCC
>CAMTOW010000268.1 GCA_947074245.1 uncultured Bacteroidales bacterium
TAAATTAGATCCCGCTGCGGCCCGTATCGGAGCTGTAAATGTGATAAAGATTGTTCGCACGTCCGATGGAGTAGAATTGATTGGGTATAATTCAGATGTAGTGGGCTTTCGCGAATCTCTTCGTCCGTTGCTTCCCGAACATCCGGTCCATGCGTTGGTATTAGGCAAAGGGGGCGCTAGCAAAGCGGTTGCTGTGGCATTGCGCGAGTTGGGTGTTACGATGGAATATGTGTCTAGAAAACCGGACCAGGGAGATTTGGCGTATGATTCTCTGACAACGGAGAAGATTGCTCAGACGGCTCTGATTGTAAACTCGACTCCTCTCGGAATGTACCCCCATACAAACGAAAAGCCTTCAATCCCATATGAAGGAGTGAAGGCTGGTCATATTTTGTATGATCTGATTTATAATCCGGAAAAAACCCGATTCTTGGAGGAAGGAGAAAAACAAGGCGCTGTTATAAAAAACGGCTATGAGATGTTGATCCTTCAAGCGCTTGAATCGTGGCGGATCTGGAACTTATGATCAGAATACGATTTCAAAATAAATAATTACTGCCGGGCATGCCAGCAATACGCTGTCGAAACGGTCGAGAAATCCTCCGTGGCCCGGTATCATCGAACCTGAATCTTTTACACCGATCGTTCGCTTTAAAAGTGATTCCGACAAATCTCCCCATGTCGAGAAGATCGAAACGATAATTGCCATAACGAGCCAATGGATTAGCGACATCTCGGGTACGAATAAAGAAAATATGTATCCGGCAAGCAGGGAGAATGCGATTCCTCCGAAGAATCCTTCCCAGGACTTCTTGGGTGATATCCTTTCGAAAAGACGTCGTTTTCCGATTCTGCTGCCTACGATATAGGCTCCCGTATCGTTCATCCAAATGAACACGAACAAGCTCAATACCAACAAGGGGCGGTAAGTGCTTATTCCGTCGATTTCAAGAAATGCCAATAAGTTTAATAAAGAGAAGGGTAGCGCTATGTAGATTTGACCCAATAGGGCGTAAGCCCAGTTACGGATCGGTTCTTCCTTTTTGCCATAGAGTTCGTGGATGAACAGGTAAAGAAGATAAGCCAGATAAGGCACGAAGCAGAGTCTGCCTTCGATTCCCATACTGAATGCTCCTGCTCCGAGGAAGAGTAAAACACCACCGATCATATTGCTCCAAATGTCTAACCTGACACCTTGGTGTGCATCCATCAGGCGATAAAACTCTACCAGTAGAAAACCGGTTATTAATGCAAACACTGTGATAAAGGCATAAGGTCCTAATAAAACCGAACCTACGCGAATGATTACGAAGAATATTCCGCTGATTGTTCGTATAACCAGATTGTTCAAAACGATAAAATTAAGGGGTTATCATTCAATCGGTGCATTCACAAATTGATTTACAAATATAGAGAAATCCTTTTAAAAAAAGAAGGTATGACTGAGCCAGTCATACCTTCTTCGTTCGTTCCGTTTCGGAATAATATTTAATTGCCGTATCGTTATGTAATTTATGATTCGGCGGTAATGATCGGAGTTTCTTCCTTTTTAACCGGATTTTCGTTTTCATCCGATTCTGCCGGTTCTTCGTTCTTTGCGTTTTCGGCTTTTTCCTGTCCTTTATCCGCTGCTTCCGGCTCGTTGGCTTTACGGCTTTCTTCGTCGGCAAGTAGCTCTTCCGAGCGGGATGTCCAAAGGCGTTTTCCGAATATCTGAATCAAATCGTCGGTATAGATCACCTCGCGTTCAAGCAGTACATTGGTCAGCTGTCCATGGCCGTCTGCGTATTGCTGAAGAATCGCTTTCGCACGTTCGTATTCCTGCGTGATCAAAGCGCTTACTTCGCTGTCGATCACTTTGGCTGTATCGTCACTATACGGTTTGGTGAATCCGTAATCCTGACCGGTTGAGTCGTAATAAGACAGATTCGGAAGCTTATCGCTCATTCCGTAATATACGATCATCGCATAGGCTTGTTTTGTTACGCGCTCCAGGTCATTGGCTGCTCCGCTGGAAATTCGGCCAAGGAAAACTTCTTCTGCCGCGCGACCTCCTAATAAAGCACACAATTCGTCCAACATCTGTTCGCGAGTGGTGATTTGGCGCTCTTCCGGCAGATACCATGCTGCTCCAAGCGCTTTACCGCGCGGAACGATCGTAACCTTAACCAATGGAGATGCATATTGCAGGAACCAACTTACCGTTGCGTGACCCGCTTCGTGAATCGCGATGGAACGTTTTTCATCCATCGTCGTGATTTTGGATTTTTTCTCCAAGCCACCAACGATACGGTCTACCGCATCCATGAAGTCTTGCTTCTGAACGAAGTTTTTACCTCTTCGTGCGGCGATCAGTGCGGCTTCATTACAGACGTTTGCGATGTCCGCTCCGGAGAATCCCGGTGTCTGGCGAGCCAATAGGTCGATATCGATTGATTCGTCCAATTTGATCGGGTGCAAGTGTACTCGGAATATTTCACGACGATCATTCAGATCGGGTAGTTCTACATAGATCTGGCGGTCAAAACGACCCGCGCGAAGAAGGGCTTTGTCCAGAATGTCGGCGCGGTTGGTTGCCGCAAGAATGATGACACCGCTGTTTGACCCGAATCCGTCCATCTCGGTTAGGAGCTGGTTAAGCGTATTTTCACGTTCGTCGTTCGAACCCATATTCGGGTTTTTTCCACGAGCGCGTCCTACGGCGTCGATCTCATCGATGAAGACGATACAAGGCGCTTTCTCTTTTGCCTGACGGAACAAGTCACGAACGCGTGACGCCCCCACTCCGACAAACATCTCTACGAAATCAGACCCTGATAAAGAAAAGAACGGTACGTTCGCTTCTCCCGCAACGGCTTTGGCCAAAAGGGTTTTACCGGTTCCCGGAGGGCCTACCAATAGTGCGCCTTTCGGGATTTTTCCACCTAACTCCGTGTATTTGCTTGGGTTTTTTAGAAATTCTACGATTTCCTGTATCTCTTGTTTGGCTTCAGATAAACCGGCAACGTCGCGGAATGTGACGTTTACGCTGTTGTCTTTATCAAAAAGCTGGGCTTTCGATTTGCCTACGTTGAAGACTCCGCCGCCACCGCCTTGGTTGGACATACGGCGCATGATGAAGAAATAAAAACCGATCAACAATAAGAATGGACCGAAAGTCCATAATATATCCGTGAAATCGCTTCCTTTTTCATAGCGTACGTCTGCGGTGAAATTATCTTCGGTTCTCCATTTGTCTACTGCGTCCGAAAACTTATCAGCAGAGGGGATGCTTACGGTAATCATCGGTTTTTTGCCGATTTTTTCACGTGAAGAATGGAAAAGCTTTTGAGCTGCACTGTCAGTGAGATAAGCTTCGACGATATCTTTGTTTGTGATGACTACTGCCTTTTCAATCCCACCCTCTTTGGCAATCTTTTCGAATTCGGTATATCCGATCTCTTTCGACATGGAGTTGTCGTTCAATAGCCACAATCCGAATAAGAGGATCGCTATGATCGAATACATCCAATAGAGATTGAATTTAAAGAATTTGGGTTTTTTTCCACCTGAATTATTGCTTAGCATGGGATTTGGGTTTTTATTATCCATAGATCAAGCGTTATAATAGAATAAAGTGTCTGTTTGATTTTTGTTTACTTAATCGAGATCGGGGATATTTGTCAGTTTGGCATCCGCCCAAAGTTGTTCGAGTTTATAAAAATCTCGGAATTCGGGTTGGAACACATGGACTAATATGTTACCGTAATCGATAGCGATCCATTGACTGTTTTGAAATCCATCATGTGCGAAAGGCTTCGTTTCAGCTTCTTTACGAACATAATCGATCATCGCGTCTGCGATACTGTTTACATGAGTGGATGAGTTACCTTCACAGATTATGAAATATTGGAATGCAGCTTCATCGATTTCCGTCATATCCGCTACAACTATCTTTTTTCCTTTTTTTTCCTGTAATCCTTCAACAATTTTCTGAACTAACAAATCTTTTTCTTTCATTTATTAAGGAACCTATTTTATTATCAGTATTAATTCGCAAATATAATCTGAATTCTAAAATTGAATACGTTAAAGTTCCGAATAATTACTTTTTAATTAAAAAACAGTTATATCCTTTT
>CAMTOW010000269.1 GCA_947074245.1 uncultured Bacteroidales bacterium
GAAGCGTCATAATCGGAATATCCTTCCGAATCGATCTCGTTCGGATCGAAATCGTCTGAGCTTCCGTATAATTCAGCCGAATAATCAAATGTGCTTGCTGTTTGATTGATAAGAGTATCTTCGAAATTGGCAATCTGTGTTGGCGGTTCACCTTCCGCGCGTGTGCATTCTGCTTTCGCAAGAGATTTGGTTGGCTGAATGTTGCGTAATTCCATGAAGAAAGCGCGTTCTGTCATGTAATCGAAAACAAAAAGTAATTTCTGTTTCTCATCTTCAAGAAGTTCTCCAAGTTGTGTTTCCGACATGATCCAACTGTCGTATTCCGGATCGGAATCCATTTCGACTAAAGTGATCTCAGTTTTTTTCTCCCAGTCATCATCACATAGGAAAAAAGATGTCATCTGATCGTTTGAGTAATTAACCGAATCAAGAATGGCATTTTGAAGGTCAAGGAAAGTTGCGTCCGAATCGATACTTATTTCTCTTACGAAGTTATCTGCTTCGTCTGAGAGAATCAAAAAATTATATACCATATAGTAAGTTAGTGATTTTATTGGTGCTATTTTTAACGCATAGAATGCTTGCTTTTTGCCTGTTCAAATATACGAAAAAGCTTATTTATATATTCTTTGTCGTATTATATTCTTAGATATTTCCTGCTTAAAACAAGTTATATGGATAGAGTGTTTATTAGTTCTTGTAAAAAAATAAATCACTCGAAATTTTTATCCTGGTTTTTATTGAATTTTTCTTCCACCGGCGGTTTTGACGAAGATTGGAGGTCTGTTGGAGCCCGAATCGAGCGGAGAAAATCAAAAAAAGACTATTCCGGTTAAAGAATAGTCTTTTTGAGTTATTGGTGATGTACCGAATGATTAGATATAACCTTTGATGATACCTTTCTGAGAATTTCTTACGAAAAGAATGATCTCATCACGTTCTTTCGTTGCAGGTAATTCTGCTTCGATACGTTCGATTGCATCGGAGTTGTTCAATCCCGATAGATATAGATAGCGATAAATTTCCTGAATATCGCGGATTGTTTCGTTTGTGAAATTGCGACGACGAAGTCCGATTGAATTGATACCTGCGTACGAGATAGGATTTCGGGCTGCCTTTACATATGGAGGGATGTCTTTGTTGATCAAAGCTCCGCCCTGAATCATTACATGCGACCCGATATGACAGAATTGGTGAATAAGGGCTCCTCCGCCAATGATTGCGAAATCATCAATGACAACCTCTCCGGCAAGCTGCACAGAGTTTGACATGATTACATTATTTCCAACGATTGTGTCGTGTGCCACGTGGCAGTAAGCCATGATCAGACAGTTGCTTCCAACGACTGTTTTTCCTTTCGATGCGGTACCGCGGTTGATGGTTACGCATTCACGGATTGTGGTGTTGTCGCCGATCTCTGCTGTGGTTTCTTCTCCGCGGAATTTTAAATCCTGAGGAATTGCTCCGATAACGGCTCCGGGGAAAATACGACAGTTTTTACCGATACGTGCTCCTTCCAGGATGGTTACATTCGATCCGATGATTGTGCCTTCTCCGATAATTACGTTTTTATCGATTGTTACGAATGGCTCAATAACAACATTATTGGCGATTTTCGCATCCGGATGTACGTATGCTAATGGTTGTTTCATATATGATTTTTATTTGTTTTTTATAATCTGAGCCATGAATTCTGCTTCTGTCACGATTTTATCACCGACAAAAGCATAACCTTTCATCAATGCGCATCCTCTTCGTAGTTCTGTCATAAATGAGATACGGAAGATGATCGTATCGCCCGGAACTACCTTTTGGCGGAATTTGACATTGTCTATTTTCATGAAATAGGTAGAATAGCGAGCTGGCTCGTCTACCATGTTCAATACCAACAGACCTCCGCATTGTGCCATAGCTTCGATTTGAAGTACTCCTGGCATAACCGGTTCTTCAGGGAAGTGCCCTTGGAAGAATGGTTCATTGTTGGTCACGTTTTTGACCCCTACAATGTAGCTGTTCAGTTCAAGATCAATCACTTTGTCGATCATCTGGAACGGATATCGGTGCGGAAGTAGCTCTTTAATTCGGTTGATGTCCATGACCGGCGCTAGTGTTGGGTCATAGATTGGTGCTTGTACCTCGGTACGTTTCGCTTCTTTGCGAATCAAACGCGCCAGCTTGTTGTTGATCTTATGTCCCGGACGTGTTGCAACCACGCGTCCTTTGATAAACTTGCCGATCAGAGCTAAGTCTCCGATCAGATCCAAGAGTTTATGACGTGCTGGTTCGTTGTCGAAAACAAGCGGTTTGTTATTGAGATAACCTAATTGATTGGTTGTTTTATGAGGGACGTTCATCAAGTCCGCAAGTCGGTCTAGTTCTGCCTGTGGTAATTCTTTGTCATAGATTACGATGGCATTGTCAAGGTCGCCGCCTTTGATTAGGTTATGCGTCAACAAAGGCTCAACCTCACGTACGAAAACGAACGTGCGTGCCGCTGCGATCTCTTCTTTGAATTGAGTCAGTGAGTCAAGAGTCGCGAATTGGTTCGATAAAACCGGCGAATTGAATGAGATTAGCGTATTGATGGAGAATTCTTCATCCGGCAGGATCAAAAGTGACGCGCCTGTTTCTTCATCTTTTACTTCTATCTTTTTCTTAATGACGAAATAATCTCTCTCGGCGTTTTGTTCTTCGATTCCGACTTTTTCGATTTCGTTTGCATAATAAATTGCACTTCCATCTAGGATCGGGAATTCGGGTGCATCGACTTCAATAAGACAGTTGTCGATACCGGCTGCATATAAAGCGGCCATTCCGTGCTCGATCGTACTTACGAAAACATCTTTTTTTCCGACTACCGTGCCGCGCTGTGTTTCTGTCACATTATCTGCTATAGCTTCGATAATCGGTTGATCTTCCAAGTCAACACGTTTGATTTTGTAACCATGGTTTTCAGGAGCCGGACAAAATTTAACGGTGATATTTAATCCCGTGTGCAATCCCTTTCCTGATAATGAAAAGCTACTTTTTAGAGTCTTTTGGTGTGTCATTCGGTTATTCGTTTAGTTTTTTCTTCAATGCTTGAATTTCTTTTTCCAGATTCTTGATTGTCTGATTCAAATCAGGCAATTTTTTTATCATTACTGCTTGTCGTGCGAAATCACGTGCTGGCTGTGCCGGATATCCTAAGATGTTCTGGTTAGCTTCTACATGATTTGGTATACCGGATTGAGCACCGATATTGACATTGTTTCCTATTGTGATGTGGCCCGCGACACCTACCTGGCCTCCGAACATACATTGTGAACCGATCTTTGTTGAACCGGCTACACCTACTTGTGCGGCCATGACCGTATTGGATCCGATCTCAACATTGTGTGCGATCTGTACCAGATTATCGATTTTCGCTCCTTTGCGGATGATGGTTGATCCCATCGTAGCGCGGTCGATTGTTGTATTTGCTCCGATTTCTACCTGATCTTCGAGAATGACGTTTCCGATTTGAGCGATCTTTTGATAGCCGGTTTCTGTAGGTGCGAAACCAAATCCGTCACCACCGATCACTGCGCCAGCGTGAATGGTACAGTTATTTCCGATTACACAATCATGGTAAATCTTAACGCCCGGATATAAGGTTACATTATCTCCGATACGTACATTATCTCCGATATATACATGTGGATAGATGGAAATGTTATTACCCAGGATGACATTGGGGCTTATATATGAAAATGCTCCTATATAATGTGTGTCGGGTATATTGACCGATTCGTCAATATGTACGTTCTTCTCAATGCCTGCGCGTTTCGGTCGTGCCTGCTCTACAAGGTTAAGTAATGCGGCGATGCTCGCGTAGGCATTCTCAACTTTAATCAGAGTCGCTTTGATCTCATTTTCCGCTACAAAATCTTTATTGACAAGCACAATGCTCGAATTTGTCGTATAGATGTGATGAGTGTATTTGGGATTTGCTAGAAAAGAAAGCGTTCCGGGAGCTCCTTCTTCGATTTTAGAAATATTGTTTACAGTTACAGAAGGGTTTCCTACAATCTCCATGCAGAAAATCTAGATCGGAAGAGCACACGTCTGAACTCCAGTCACTCCGGAGAATCTC
>CAMTOW010000270.1 GCA_947074245.1 uncultured Bacteroidales bacterium
ACTCTATTTACAAAGCTAATAAATAATTTTAAGATGTATACGCGCCTGTGTTTTTTAAAGCGTGTCAAAAAGTGCGTATGAAGCGGTTTTTGTATTTTTGCAGCATGGCAAAATTTACAGAAGAGGAACTCTTGTTCCGAAAGGTCGAACGTAAGATTCGGAAAGCAATGGTTGATTATCGTTTGTTCGAGGATGGCGACCGCATCCTGGTTGGATTATCCGGCGGGAAAGATTCATTGGCGTTGATCGAGTTGTTAGGGCGGCGCATGAAGATTCTAAAACCACGTTTCGAGGTTGTGGCTGCACATATATCCATGAGCAATATCGGTTATGTATCCGATTTGGATTATCTCCGGTCTCATTGTGAGCAATATAATATTCAATTCGTTCATGTCGAGACCTCGTTTGACAGTTCTACCGATTCTCGCAAGTCGCCTTGCTTCCTTTGTTCGTGGACCCGTCGCAAAACTCTTTTCGCATTGGCACGCGAATACGGATGTAACAAATTGGCGCTCGGACATCATATGGACGATATTTTACAGACCTTGCTTATGAATATGACTTTTCAGGGAGCCTTCGGCACAATGCCGCCTAAACTAAAGATGGATAAGTTCGATATGACGATCATCCGTCCGCTTTGTCTGGTACCCGAAACCGAGTTGATTCAGTTGGCAGCCTTGCGAAATTATGTGTCCCAGAAGCAGGCTTGTCCTTATGAATGCTCATCAAGTCGTCCCGAAATGAAAGTTATTCTTAAAATGCTTGAACAGATGAATGAACATGCACGTTATAATTTGTGGTCGAGCATGAGTAATATTCAAAAAGAATATCTGCCCGTACCCGAAGAATAATTACGTTTCACTTCAAACTAATCTATTATGATAGAACGGGTAGACGCAATCTGGTTCGATCTTGAAAACGTACGCCAGATAGGACCGCTTACCGGGTATATATCCGGTTGCGGGACAATGAATGTTGTTGCCAATATGCTGCTGGCAGTGGGTGCAGCTCCCAAATATATTCTGTTTAACAATGACATCGGAGAAGCGATAGCGATCTGCGATTCCGTATTCATTTCCTGTGATACGGCTCGTTTGGCAGATGTAGAAACGTTTGAGCAAGTCATGGCTGCGGCGCGCAAACTGGAGGTTCCCGTCATATTCGATCCTGCCGGTATCGAATCGGAAGTCGAAGTCGAAACCATCGCCCGACGATTGCTTAATGAATGTCCTCCGGATGTGATTCGGTGTACTGCGCCGCAGTTGCAAGCTCTGCATGCGATCTTTGTAAAAGAAGGAGAGCAAGATATTTCCGGTATGATGCCTTTGGATATCGCCAAAGAGCTATCCGATCAGCTTAAATGTATCTTCGTCATAACCGGTGAAGAGTCGTATGTAGTGAAAGGTAACGACGTTTCCGAAGTTCGCAACGGTTCTCCGATGATGTGGAGAAACGTCAATACAGGAATCTATACTACCGCATTGCTATCAGTATTCTGCGGTATCAATCCGGATTTGTATCAGGCTGCATTGAACGCAACTTTTTTCTCCGGAATCTGTGCCGAAATGGCAACTCAAAACAGCGACGGTCCCGGTACCTATGCCCCGCAATTGCTTGATGCGATGGCCAATATGATGAAACCGGATATTTTGCTTCGATAAGCGCCTTTTGATCGTACCTACCGATGATATCTCTCTAGCGATTGGTAAGTCAACCACACTATAAATTCCCCCATGTAACCTGAACGGTTCATGGGGGAATTTTTTTGAATAATAATACGTTCTTTTATCGAGATTCAAATCAACCGCGATAAACTCTTATTTCAAAGATATTTTGCATTGAAGTGATTTGAGAGAAAAGATGGATCATATACGATTCAATCCAAATCATGTTTTTTTAAGAGCATATCAGATTTATATTCAGGTTTATATAATTTTGAACCATGAAATTACTGATCATCGAGGATGAAAAAGAGTTATTGAAAAGTATCATCGAATTTTTATCATCCGAAGAATATTTATGTGAGTTTGCTTCCTCCTATGACGATTGTTCCCAACATTTTTAGGTCGTATATTCGCTTAAAACAAAGCGCATATTTTGGGGATAAAGATGATTAAACCGGTGATTGCCGCAGAAATGCCGGAAAAAAGAACAGCACCAGCCGCGAGGTCCTTTATATGCCTGATTTTTTCGTTGTATTCGGGTTTTACTAAATCACATAAGATTTCGATGGCGGTGTTGATTGCTTCCATTGCCAATACAACTCCGATGACAATCGCGATTATCATCCATTCCAGGGCTGATAAATTCAAAAAAACACCTGCGATTACCACCGAAATCGCAGCGAAGCAATGAATCCACGCATTATGTTCTTCTGTAATTAGCAATCGGATTCCACGAAAAGCAAATCCAAAACTTGCAACTCTTTTGCGAAGGGAGAAATGTCTGTCTTTCATTTTGTTTTTATTTGAATCGGAATACATCTCAAATGTAATTAAAATATAAATTGCTGACTTTGAAAAAAGATCGCATTGGCAGAATGATCAAATTAAACCGAAATTAGTTTCCTTATTCTAACGTTTAAATTAAGAATTCAAAAAATCTCCCAATTTCACCGATAAGTTTGTTTAAATATCAAAGACATTATTTCTTTAACGTGATTACAAGCAATTCGATGAACCTAAAAACTTTCTTTATCAGTGTCCTTTATCTTGTGATTTTTCCCATATCGATATTTTCTTCGATAAATGATTCCGTATATTATAACCTTCCGATCAATTACGATTCTATTTCAGAGACAAACGTCCATCAGCCATCCCGTTTTTCAGTCAAAAAACTTATTCTTCCTTGTGCATTAATCGGCGTGAGCATCGTCGGTTTGGAGAGCCACGGTCTGAAGAAACTGAATACACACATTCGGGATAAGTTTTCAGGAAAACACATCGGCAGAACACATATCGATGATTATTTACAATTCGTGCCGGCTGCATCAGTATATGCGCTTGGAGCGTTTGGTCTGAAGGGAAAACATAATTTCTTGGATAAAACGGTTATTCTGGCGACTGCCTCTGCTTTAATGGGAACAACGGTAATCACATTAAAAAAAACTACGGGAGTTCAACGCCCCGATGGATCCGCTTTTAATTCTTATCCGTCCGGACATACGGCTATGGCCTTCATGGGTGCTGAATTTCTTTGGCAGGAATATCGGGATCAATCCGTGTGGATCGGGATATCCGGTTATGTTGTTGCCACCGGTACCGGAATTCTCCGGATTACCAATAATCGCCATTGGTTGAATGATGTGATAGCAGGAGCCGGGATCGGTATCCTTTGTACGAGAGCTGCCTATTGGTTGTTTCCGTTTATTCGAAAAATCTATTCGCCAACTCCTAAAAAAGGAGTTTCAGTACAATTCTCTCCCTATCATAATGACGGATACAATGGCTTATCTTGTCAATTTAATTTCTAGAATCGAATTAATACTCCTGTACTTCTAATAGAAAATGATTGACTCGTCGTGTTTTAAGAAATATCGCTCCAGATATCCCATGATTAGTCATTCAATGAGAAGTTGTCTGATTCAACAGGTTCTAGCAATAACTGAAAATCCAAAACATCAAGCCATCTCCCGAATTTATAGCCCACTTTTGTAAATCGGGAAACCTGTTTGAATCCGAATTTTTCATGCAGCCTATTGCTCGCTTCATTACCTTCGGTGATACAGGCGATCAGTGAATGAAAGCCTGCTGCCTGACACTCGTTGATTAGTGCCGCAAGTAGTTCCTTTCCAATTCCTTTCCCTTGATGTCGGGGAGACACGTAGATCGTATTTTCAACCGTATAACGATAAGCCCTTTTTTCTTTCCACGCATGTACGTAGCAATACCCTACGATTCGATCGTCCTCAACATAAACCAAACACGGGAAATCAGCGGTGATCGATTCTATTCTTTGGAGCATCGTTTCTTGCGAAACAGGATCGGTTTCGAATGTAATGACCGAGTTTTGTATATAATAATTATAGATATCGGTGATATCGGAATTATCGGTAGGCGCGAAGGGACGGATAATAAAGTGCATTTTGCTTGAAAAAAATCAAAT
>CAMTOW010000271.1 GCA_947074245.1 uncultured Bacteroidales bacterium
AGCAGATGCACTCCGGAGGGGAGATGAGACAACGCACGAATGAGCGTGTCTTGATCTTTCTCCGGTCGGAACGCGGCTACCTGAATAAGCACCTTCTCCGCCAAGGAGAGCGATGACGGCAACGGCAGATCATCCGAACAAGAAGCGGTATACGCATCCATGCGAATCCCATTGGGAATGAGTCGCAGCCGATCCGCACATGCCGGAAACCGGAGAGCCATCTCCCGCTCCACATCATCGGATATGGCGATGATACGGCGAAAACGACCGTATAGAAACCGATCGAGCGGACGAAAATACCATTTTCCGAAGCGACGGTTGGAGGGCGAATGTTCGGTCGCCACCAGAGGCGGAGACCCGGGTAGCAGGCAGGAAGCGAGCATCACCGCATATTGAGCCGCTGTAAGATGAGCATGAACCAGATCATAACGGGGCAAGAGACGACGCACGACGAGAACATTGCGCGGATCATAAATGCCCCGCAACTTGGAACGCCCCGCCGACAAAAGGCGTATGCCAGCCCGGGACAGAGTCGATACGAGCGGCGAGGGAACATCGGCGAACACGAGGAGATCGACTCGAAGATCCGAATCATTCAGAAGCGGAAGCATCTCGCAGACGAGCCGTTCGGCTCCACCCATGCCCAGAGTCGGTATGACATAAAGTATCTTCATCGGCGGCGTTTATCATTGATATGCATGAGAAATCCGGGAATCATATAAAGAAGCGCAGAACGGGATATCCCATCGAGCCAATGAAAAAAACCATCGGACCGACAGAACGCGAAACGCCAGTAATTGATACCGGCACGCACATGATGAACGAACGGCGCAGGCGTATGAAAGAGTTCGGAATAGTAGAGACAACTCGCTCGCGGGCTTTCGCAACGGAGGCGCACGATAGACGCAGAAAGCCCATCGGGGAGATATTGGCAAAAATAGGTGATCTGACTGAAGCAGCGCATCCGAAAATGACGCGCAATGCGATTCCAGACCAACGCTTCGGGACAAAACTTCTCCGCCGGAAACTCCGGGAAGGGAAAACGACGAAGGAGATCGGTGCGGAACACTTCGGCCCGATCGCCCTCAACCCCGTAGCGCAAGCGATAGGTGATCAGATCGGTATCGAGCGGCGAGGGCAGCAACGCCGGCGAAGAGCCGACCACCGTGCCATCGGGATATGCCTTGAGACCAACCACCCCCGCAAAAGAGGGATCCGTACGGACATCGAGCCATTGCGACCAGACCTTATCGAGCGCATCGGGAGGAAGAAAATCGTCGCTATCGACGATCATGGTAAGTTCGCCCGAAGCCAACGCCACCCCCTGATTGAGCGCCCGGTGTTTGCCGCCATTGGAGCGAGTGCTGACCATGAGCGGAAACGGGGCCCGGGAAGCAAACTCCCGTACCAAAGAGAGGGTATCGTCGGTACTCCCGTCATCGACCACAATCCATTCGAAACGGGAGAAAGTCTGCGCACAGAGTGAGCAGAACAGACGCGGCAACAGATGCGCCCGATTAAAAGCGGGAGTAACAACGGTTATCATAACTGATCGACTTTGCGAGGTTTGACATATTTGAACGAATATTCTCGATGGGCCCACCGGGTAGGGCGAGCCGTCTTGGTCATATAAGTCTGATAAGGCATCATATCTCCATCATCCCAAATGGTAAGGAGACGAAAATGGAGCGCAGAGAAATAGAGAAAAATCCCCATACAAATGAAATTGCGAACCAAATGATTGGCCTTATAACAATACGGCAACGAGGAGATGACGTAGATCATCCCGATGAGGAAATACCAGGTGAAGCGCACCCCGGTAGCATCACGCAAGGTAAAGAAGGTGATGCAGACGAAAGCCAGGGCGATGTTGTAGAAAAGAGTACTCTCCCGCCCCGTATAGAATAAAGAACGGGTAAAATAAAGAAAGACCCCGATCCCTACCGCCTCCAGCAAGTAGAAATAATTGATATAGCCTACGCCACGCGCGGCATAGAGCTGCACCTTGGCCAGATTCATCGTTTCGCCCACTCCTCCCATCACAACGGAAAAAAGCGGAGTGATGCCTAACAAAAAGGAGATCGCCATGGCGAAAAGGATAAAATGAGGTTTATACCGGATGTTGCCCAGAAAATAGACCGGTAAGAAGAGTATGGCACTGTTGTGAATCAAGAATCCGATCAGCACCAAAATGCAAAAACGAGCCGCATCGCGCCGAAGCACGAAAGGGATCGCACTCCAGACAATCGCCATCGCCAGCAACTGACGGACGTAGACGAAGCTCATGAGGGTGAACTTGCAGGAAAATATGAATATCGCCAGGAAAACGAACGGCATGTAGCGGTTCATCACCCGGAAGATCAACAGATAACTGACCAACGCCAGGATGAGAAAATAATGGTAGCGACTCTCTGTAAACAGTTTGATGAATCCGCCCAAAGCCACAAAACCCGGTTCGAGAATCTGCGGCAAGGTATGATCCAGACCGAATACACTCTGCGCGAAACGGGAAAAGGAGGTGACGGGAGGCGTAGAGTCGAAGATCTCGCCATAGATATAGACATCGTATCCACCGATCATATCACGCAATCCGACGAAGAGCGCCATCACGAGCCCCAACACCAACACGAGCACATCGCGTTCGGTACGCGTGAGGGGGGTGCGGCGGAAGTCGAACCAGGTGCAAAGAAGCATCAGAATAAATATCAACAAATAAGGAATCATCGGCGGTATCGTTTGTATTTGAAAATCAACAGAAAAAGCGTATCGAAATTGAAACAACCCCACATGAGACGGTTCTTGATCGAACCGACGAGCAACGGCATGGGATAGAGAGACTGCGCACGCGCCTGAGCCAGAAGACGACGCACAGCGGCAACAGGAACGCGGGGATCGCCCAAAATGGACAGCATCATATTCATGACCAGCATATTGGAGCGCCAAAGCATGTATCGATCCAGACCGGGATGATCGGAACGAGAGGCGGCAAAATCCCGAAAAGAACGAGCGGTAGTGAGTTCGGCACCAAGAAGCCGGAGACGGTTTACCAAGGAACACCCGGTCGTAATGGAGCCGGGACGACAATAATAATAATAGAGCATCCGATCGATCGCGGATACACGACGCGCCAGACAAAAGACGCGGCCCGTGAACTCGACATCCTCGCGATAGGCGCAAGGATTGAACCGAAGCCCGTGACTCAGAAGAAAGGAGCGCCGGTAAAGCGCCGAACAGGCACTGGAGGGAAGATATCCCTTACTGAGAAGCTGCCAACCAGTCGTGACCTCCGCCGCCGGAAGCGGTATCTCGGATACGGAATCGTAGCCGCCATCGTCATCGGCACGAAGCGCCATTCGAAACTGAAGGATATCGAACCACCCGGAGGTCAGATAATCCGTCAGAACGGAGAGCGAGCCGGGAGCAACATAGTCGTCGGAATCGACAAACCAAAGGTATTCGCCCTTTGCCGAATCGATGCCCGTATTGCGCGCACCGGAGAGTCCTTGATTCGCCTGGGCGATGACCCGCAGTTGCGGATAGTTTTCGGACAAGGCAATGGCTACCGCCAAAGAATCGTCGGTAGAACCGTCATCGATCAAGAGAATCTCGAAACGATCGGGATCGCACACCGAAACGAAGAGCGACTCGACGCATCGGGTGAGCAAAGAGCCGGTATTATAGACGGGTATTATGACAGATATGCGGGGTAGGATCATCGGCAAGGAGTATTGACGTGAATATCCGGTTTGAGTTCTTTAAACAGAGCGAGCCAAGCGGAAAAAACCGTATCGGCGGCATAACGCCTCATATTGGTTCGAGCCGCATCGCCCAACCGATGACGAAGAGGAGCATCGGCCATCAAGGAGGCCAAAGCATCGGAAAAAGCCTGAATATCACCATCGGACACCAGGATACCATCGGACCCAGATGTGATGATTTCGGCAGGACCGCTGGGACAATCGAATGAAACGGCGGGAAGGCCGCAAGCCATCGCCTCGGCCAGCACCAGCCCGAACCCCTCAAAACGAGACGGGAGAACGCAGAGCGCGGAGCGGGCATATTCGGATGCGATATCGGAAACCGCCGGATGAAACGT
>CAMTOW010000272.1 GCA_947074245.1 uncultured Bacteroidales bacterium
AGAATGAAGGTATCGAAACGACAATGAGCTATACGAAATCATTTACGACAGATTGGAGCTGGCGTACTGAGTTTAATATGGCTTACAATGATAACAAAATCAAGAAATTAGATCCGCGTTTGGGTAATTACGTAACGATCGGCGAAGGTGCCGGTTTCCGTTTCATCTTGAAAGAGGGCGGCTCTTACGGAGATATCTATACCCGTGTTTTGCAACGTGACGAGCAAGGTGTGATCGAGGTTTCACCGGATGGATTACCTATTATCACTTCCGATTATCATTATGTAGGAAACGTGAATTCTAAATGGCAGTTAGGTTGGGGCAATACGGTCAACTATAAGGACTTCTCTCTATACTTCTTGATCGATGGCCGTATCGGTGGCAAAACGGTTTCAATGACTCAGAGCTATTTGGATAGCTGGGGTGTTACCAAAGCGACAGCCAATGCACGTAACCGTGGTGGTGTGAATCGTGGAAACGGCGAGATGATCGATGCTCAGCTTTATTATGAAACTACTGCTGGAAAAGATAAAGCGGGAGGTCAGTATACCTACGATGCGACCAACTTCCGTCTGCGTGAAGTATCGTTTGGTTATACGTTCCGCAATCTGTTCGGTGTTTCTAAAGACTTGGGATTGTCTTTCATCGCACGCAATCTGTTCTTCATTCATAAAAAATCTCCGAACGATCCGGATCTGTCAATCTCTACTCACAATGGATGGCAGGGTATCGACATCTTCGGTCTACCGGCAACTCGTAGCTTCGGTTTCAATGTAAAAGCTACATTCTGATAAAATCTAATGCTAAAATTTGGAAAACATGAAAAAGACAGTATATAATAAAGCTAAGAAGATTGTTCCTTTTATTCTGTTGGGAGCCATCGCTTCAACCGGCTGCACCTCTGATTTTGAAAATATAAATAATGACCCCAATGGTCTTGATTTGAACCAGATTCAGGTTGAATCGCGTTTTTCGATGCCGATGCAGTCGATCTATCTGAATTATCAGAATCGTGACTGGGAATATCAGCTTCAGCAGAACCTGAATGCCGATTTGTATTCGGGATATTTTGCGGTACCAACCCCTTTTGCCGGAAATAATAATAACTCTACATACGCGCTAGTTCCGGGTTGGAATAGCAAAGCGTTCAACGTAGCGATGTTGAATGTCCTTAAACCGACTTCTCAGATTATCGAAGCGGCTACTCAGATGGGTTTCAACGATTACATTGCGATTGCTAAGATCATTCGTGTGGCAGCAATGCAACGCTGTACCGATATCTACGGTCCCGCACCTTATAGCAAAACGATGGAAGGCGGGCAAAGCGTACCGTACGATAGCCAGGAAAGTCTTTACACTCAGTTTTTTGATGAGTTGGAAGAGGCTGCTTCGGTTTTGACTAATTTCGTCGATACCGATCCTGCCGCGAAACCGGATCGTTTGAATTCGTTTGATATGATGTGCGAAGGCGATTATTATCGTTGGATCCGTTTTGCGAATACGTTGCGTCTTCGTATGGCGATGCGCATCGTGAAGGTTGATCCTGCCAAAGCCAAACAGGAAGCGGAAGCAGCAGTAAATCAGAAATATGGTGTTCTTTCCGATACGGATAAGAATGTAGAAGTAAAAAGCTACTCCCTGACAAATCCATTGCAGGTAATCAGTTTCGCATACAACGACTGTCGTATCGGCGCTTCTTACGAATCGATCCTGAAAGGATACGAAGATCCACGTCTGAAAAGCACGGTTCTTCCGATCGGTTGGATGGAAAAAGGTACTACTCCGGTCGATATTCTGGATAAGAATGGGGATGCGACCAAATCGATTGGTAAATTCATCGGCATCAGACAGGGTATCATCATCCCCGATAAGACCAATTATGAAATGTATTCCAACATCAATATGGATAAGAACGACAAATCGACGATGTCATATCCATTACCGATCATGAAAGTTGCAGAATCGTATTTCTTGCGTGCCGAAGGTGCTTTGCGCGGTTGGAATATGGGTGGAACCGCACAGAGTTTTTACGAACAGGGTATTAAGGTTTCGTTTGATGAACATGGTGTTTCTGCGTCCGATTACAACACTTACATCGCGGACGATACGAAAATGGCAGCGAACTATGTCGATCCATTCAATACGGCTCATAATATCAATGGGTTAAACAATGTGACGATCAAATGGAGCGACGGGGCGAATAATGAAACCAAACTTCAGAAAATCATCACGCAGAAATGGATCGCGATGTTCCCGGAAGGGCAGGAGGCATGGAGCGAATTCCGTCGCACCGGTTATCCGAAATTATTCCCCGTAGTTGAAAACAGAAGTGGTGGCGCAATTCCAACTGGCGAATTTATCAAACGCCTTCCGTTTACGGAAGATGAGTGGAATACCAATAAAGACGCTGTTGAAGAAGCTTGCTCGATGTTGAGCGGTCCGGACAACGCCGGAACTCGTTTGTGGTGGGATGTCGATAAAGCAAACTTCTGATAAAGATAATCTCTGAAATGTGTGTTCATTTTGATCGATAAGGAACCTTATTCGTTCCTTACAAAAGAGGCTGCTCGTTTGAGCAGCCTCTTTTCGTTCTGTTATCCGATACGAATCCGTATCAATCCATCGCGGGTTCCTATAAAAACAAAGCTGCCTCGTTGGGATTACGAGACAGCTTTATAGGGTTCTGTTTTATGAAATTATCGTTTCAATGGAATTTTATTGATTCGATTTAAGTGGCGACCACCTTCAAACTCAGTCGTTAAGAACGTATTCACGATAGCTTCGCCGACTGGTTGTTCGAGAAAACGCCCCGGAATCACCAAAACATTCGCATCATTGTGCTGGCGTGCCAAACGAGCGATCTCCTCACTCCAGCAAAGCGCCGAACGCACACTCTGATGTTTGTTTAATGTCATGTTGATACCGTTTCCACTTCCGCAAACTGCGATTCCGGTAGAAATTTCACCATTATCGATCGCGTAGCCCAAATCATGAGCGGGATCCGGATAATCGCAAGCTTCTTCAGAATAACAGCCGAAATCTTTAAAAGGAATATCTTTCGATTTCAGCAATTCCATTACATACAGTTTCGTTTTGAAACCTGCATGATCGCAGGCTAAACCGATTGTTTGAGTTTTCATAAAAGGTAGGTTTTTATTTTTTCAGCATTTCAGATACTTGTTTGAAGACGTTTTCTCCGGTAAATCCGAATTCTTCATCCAACTTCTGATAAGGCGCCGAATATCCGAAATGATCAAGTCCCCATACTTTGCCGTTTGGTCCCACCAAGCGATACAATGTCGAAGGCAAGCCGGCTGTCAATCCGAATACCGGTTTGTTTGATGGAATCACCATTTCACGGTATTCTGCCGATTGGTTGAAGAATAAACCTTCCGATGGAGCAGATACGATCTGAGCGCTAATGCCTGCTCTTTCTTTCAATAGAGCGGCTCCTTCTACAAGGGTAGCTACTTCCGATCCGTTTGCAACCAAAATCACATCCGGATTTTCATCTTTCATCAGGATATAAGCACCTTTTTCAGCCTGAAGAGCGTCTTTGTAACGATCTCCCGATACCGAAGGCAGGTCTTTTACGTTCTGACGTGAAAGGATAAGGCCGGTTGGAGATTTTGTATTTTCCATAGCCATTTTCCATGCAACGGTTGTCTCAGCGCTGTCTGCAGGACGCAATACGAGCATTGAGTTTTTACCGCTATGGTTTTTCAGCTGCTCCAACAGGCGAATCTGAGCTTCCTGTTCGATCGGCTGATGAGTCGGTCCGTCTTCTCCAACGCGGAATGCGTCGTGCGACCAGATGAATTTTGTAGGTTGTTCCATCAACGCTGCGATACGGATTGCCGGTTTTTCGTAATCAGAGAATACGAAGAATGTTCCGCAAGCCGGAATCACACCGCCGTGAAGAGCCATACCGTTCATGATAGCGGCCATAGCAAGTTCACATACACCCGCCTGAAGGAATGCACCTGAGAAATCCTGATAAGCAAACGCTTTTGTTTCTTTCAAGAATCCGTCGGTTTTATCCGAGTTCGCAAGGTCGGCAGATGAAACGATCATATTTTCTACC
>CAMTOW010000273.1 GCA_947074245.1 uncultured Bacteroidales bacterium
CAGCAGATCAAGAGAGGACCTATTCTTTCATATTCGGATTTCGCTGAATTAGCAGGTTACCGTTCCGGTATAAGGGCTGTAGCTTCTGCTATCGGACGAAATCACATTTGTCTATTCATACCTTCTCATCGTATTATTAGCAAAAAAGGTGATTTCGGGCATTTTCGTTGGGGTAAAGAATTAAAAAGAGATATGATTCATATTGAAACCGGCCGTCAATCCATAATAAATAAAGAAACAAACTTATTCTGATAAACATCGAAGAGGCCTTTGTCCGTCAGTCTTAATTCCGGTATAACTGGTAGAGAAAGAAAGGCCAATGTCAAAAACGGGGCATGTAGTGACGATCCCATTTCTGAAACGAACCTGCTCATTTCCTGATAGCGTGATGAGACTTCTTCAAACGGCAAAGGGGACATTAATCCTGCAATGGGCAAGCTGATTCCTTTCGACTCATTTTGGCGACAAGCAACAAGTCCGCCTTTATTTTGAATAACCCAATTCATAGCTTGTGCAATTTCTTGATCGTCAGTCCCTATCGCAATTAAATTATGGCTGTCATGACCAACGCTAGACGCAAATGCACCTTGTTTTAACCCAAAATTTTTTACAAACCCGAATTGGAGTTTCGCACCGCCCGAATATCGATTCAGAACAACCAGTTTCAATAAGTCTCTTTCCGGGTCGGAAATCACATTATTATCAGAAGTCACATTGGGATAAGTTACCACTGTTTTCGTGAACAACTCTCCATCTGTAATTTTCATTGCACGAATCTTATCACTTAAAGCTGAAATAATTAAGTCTTTTTCATCAAGAAGTTCAGCCTTAAACTGATTGATTTCCTCGTTCAGTGGTTTGTATTCAAATAAACTTTTCCCATTACTAGCTACGCATATCCCATTAATATATACCGTCTTAACTTCAAAGTCCTGAAGGTCTTTCAATATAATAAAGTCAGCCGGATCTCCTTGACGCAACAGGCCGACATCCATCTTATAGTGTCGAACCGGAGTCAATGTGCATGCCCGTATTGCGGTGACGGGATCAATTCCTTTTTTGACAGCTTTGGCCAAAATCAGATTCATATGTCCCGAAATCAGATCATCCGGATGCTTGTCGTCCGTGCAGAACATTGTTTGATTCGGAAAATCACGAACTAATTCAATCAAATTATTGAAATCAGTAGCCGCGCTACCATCTCTGATCTGTATGATCATACCTAATTTGATTTTTTCAAATCCTTCCCGATAAGAAGCACATTCATGATCGGTCGATATTCCAGACGCAACATATTTTTGTAAATCATTACCGTGAAGGTGAGGTGCGTGCCCATCAATGGGTTTATGATGTTTTTTTGCAGCATCGATTTTATCAATCACTTCCGGGTCATTATTCAAAACACCCTCATAATTCATCATTTCTCCCAAAAAGTAAAGATCTTGTCTTTCGAGTAACCGGTCCGTAAGATGGGCATCAATATTCGCACCTGCTGTTTCATATCGAGTCGCAGGTACACAAGACGGAACTCCGAAGCAATATTTCATTGGAGATCTCAATCCGTCACGAATCATGAAATCAATTCCTTCGATACCCACGACATTCGCGATTTCGTGAGGGTCGCATACACAACCGATCGTTCCATGTGGAATTGACGCACGAGCAAACTCCGAGGGTATTAATAATGAGCTTTCTATATGTAAGTGCGAATCAATGAAGCCAGGACAAATAAATTGCTCTTCTTCTGTTTCTGTTTCGATGATTCTGACAATAATTCCATTTTGAAATTCAATCTTACCCGGATATATTCTTTGATTGATTACATCTACAATTTTCCCAGATATGTAGCTTATTTGATCGGTTTTCATATTTCCCCTTTATTATCAGATGTTTAGATAAATAACAAAAAACAGATGAAAACGTTTTTTATTTACGATTCGAAAACATTTTCTTAAATGAGATTTTAAAATGAATCTGAAAGAACCAATACTAAATCGAAATGGTTATAGTTGTGATAATCCATAAAATTTAAATCATTATGATATTCTGGTCAATTCTCGCTTATTTTTTCATTATTTCTGCGATTATCGGATCCATCTTTATTTGGATTCGTGTTCAAAAATATCCGCAGCAAATGAAAATAATGAATACAGTATGGGTATTAACTGCTTTATGGGGAAGTTGGGCCGCTTTATGGGCATATATGCGTTTTGGTGAAAATCATAAGAATAAGAATTCAAGTATGAAAATGGATTCTGATATGTCTATGGAGTCCGGGTTGTCCGAGAATAAGATGTCTATGCCTATGGATATGCCGGATATGAAAATGAATTCAGAAATGACCGATAAATCCGGGATGACCGAGAATAAGATGTCTATGCCCATGGATATGTCGGATGTGAAAATGAATTCAGGTATGACTATGAAATCCGGGATGTCTGATAATAAAATGTCCATGCCTATGCCTGGTATGAAAATGGACTCCAATAAACCTTTCTGGCAAAAAGTAACGCTATCTGCACTACACTGCGGAGCGGGATGTACTTTGGCTGACATTATAGGAGAGGGTATCGGATATTTCGGCTTTAGCCATCTATCCGGATGGACAATTTGGTGGCAATGGGGTTTCGATTATATTCTAGCACTCATAATCGGGGTATTATTTCAATTTGCAGCAATTCGCCCAATGATGAAAATGTCCGTTTCTAAAACCATCCTAAGGGCATTGCGAATCGATTTTTTCTCTTTGACAAGTTGGCAAATCGGAATGTACTTGTTCATGGGATTTATATTCTTCATTTATCCGGCAGAGCGTTTTGAGCAAAACAGTATTATGTTTTGGTTTTTGATGCAGATTGCGATGCTTACAGGTTTCCTATTTGCGTATCCAACCAATTATATTCTAATCAAACTAAAAATAAAGCCGGCCATGTAAAAACCGCGATGTCGGATAACGGCATTGAGAAACGTGGAATAATAAAACAATTATATTTGTAGTCCATATAATTATATCATCACATGAAAAGCCAAAAGCGAAATACGTTAATAGACCTCTTTGAAAGTTCAGTTTCAAAATTTCCTCAAAATACATTCCTTCTGGAGAAACATAATAAGCAATGGATAGAAACCAGCTATGAGTCTACCCGGAAGAGTGTATATGAGTTGGGTGCCGGCTTAGTTGAACTCGGAGTAAACCCCAAAGATAATATCGCCTTACTTTCTGAAGGGCGTAATAGTTGGATCATTGGGGAATTGGCTATGTTTTATGCCGGCGCAATCAATGTACCATTGTCTGTTAAATTAGATGAGAAGAACGATCTGCTTTTTCGACTTCAACATTCCGATAGTAAATATATCATGGTTTCATCGTCTCAACTGCATAAAATCAGGGCCATTAAGGACGAATTGACGCATGTCAAAATGATTATTGTTTTAGATCCATTGGATAAATACGAAGATCGTGAAATCCATATTGAAGAAGTATCGAGAAAAGGACGGTTGTTACTTGAAAGAGATCTTGCCGGATTCTTAAAAATCGGACAATCTCTAACCAACGATGATATCGCAACTATCACCTATACTTCCGGAACCACTGCTGACCCTAAAGGAATTATGCTTACACATCGTAATTATACGGCAAATGTTGAGCAATCTTTAACCTTAACGGACGTTCAGGAGAACTGGAGAACACTTATCATTTTACCATTGGATCATTGTTTTGCACATGTTGTCGGATTCTATATCTTCATGCATCGGGGTGCTGCTATAGCAACCGTAGAAAATGGGCGAACAGCAATGGAGACATTAAAGAACATTCCTATCAATCTGAAAGAGATTCAGCCGGATATGCTTTTGTCTGTACCAGCTTTAGCCAAGAGTTTTAGAAAAGCCATTGAAGCAGGAATCAAAGCAAAAGGACCTCGTGTTGAAAAGCTCTTTAATTTAGCATTACGTGTCAGCTATCTCTATCATCAAGAGGGGTGGAATAAGGGTTCTTCAGGAACCATAGCTTTGAAACCATTGGTAGCATTATTTGATAAAATCATTTTCTAGATCGGAACACCACACGTCTGAATTCC
>CAMTOW010000274.1 GCA_947074245.1 uncultured Bacteroidales bacterium
ACGAGATTCTCCGGAGTGACTGGAGTTCAGACGTGTGCTCTTCCGATCTTAAAGTCAAGCGATAGTGAAATGATGGGATTGAAAGGAAGAGTGAAAACTTTCAGTGAGAAAGTGTATAAGGCAATACCTGAAGGGGGATTAATTGTCAAGGGGGATCCTGTTTTGACGGGCGACTCGTTGAATATTAATGAATTCGATGATCGGGGCAATCTTTTATCAGCAAATGTTCCTGCTTCACCGGTTTTCAACCCAATGGACAGCACAGCATATCAATATGATCGTTTTGGCAGATGCGTCAAAGAGGTCACGTATTATCCTTCCGGCGAGATAAAGGAAAGCATTACGAATGTATATGACGAAAAAGGAAGATTAAAAGTTGAAATCATACGTCGATCTGCCGAAGATGAGGTCGTTGATGCCATATCCTATACTTATGATCCATATGGGAAATTGGCTTTAAAGATCTCGAATCGCAAGAATGGAGACATGAAGCAAGAGAGATATGCTTACGATAAAATGGGCAACTGGATTGTCCGCGTTGATTTTGATGAATACGAACCATTATACTATGTAGAGCGTCAGATCGTATATTTTGAATAAAAACTGCCGATTTATATCACTCTTGTGAGTGATGTCTAATCTCTCGCTCAAGAATCTCTTTTTCTTTCTTCTCTTTTTCTTCTCGTTTGATAAAAAAAGAGCCAACAGACATAATAATTATTGATAGAATAACTGTTTGCACAACGACCGATAATGTTATCGTGTCGTTGTGTAAATGAGTTGGAATATACATAAAAAGTAATACGGTTACTAATCCGCGGGGCGCATAAAATAAATTTGGAAGAACCCTGATCCGGAATGCCTTGAGGAAGATATATCGTAATGTGTACCCCAATAACAGAATACCACTTGACCAAATCATCGCTTTTGTATCAACGAATGCTTTCGGATGGATAAAGAACCCGAATAAGAGAAAAAATAATGATCTTAACAAAAAGCCTAATTCAGAAACAATGGTGAAAAATTCATGAGACTGACTCATAATATTTTCAGGGTGCAACCATTTTACATATTTGATTTTGCAGAATCCTTTTATATTGCCTATAAAAATCCCGAAAACAAATATAAAGATCAATGCAGGCCAACTAAAATATTCAGCAATTTCAAATACAAGAATCAATGATGCCAAAATGGGTATAAAGCGGATCGACGTACGCAGTTTTCCTAATAACCAAGCAATAAAAAAAGAGGCTGCTATAGTCAATAAGAAGATTCCGATCAAATGAGATGAAAATATCAGCGTGTCTTTTAGAAAATTCCCTTTATCACGAAATACGAAATTGAAAAATAACAATCCCATTATATCCGAAAAGCTACTTTCATAAACGATCTCCTCCTTCGGTTTTTCAGGAAGAATAGACGCGCCCGGAATTGCAATTGAACTACTAATCACCGCAAGAGGAATAACATTGATCAAAGCATTCTTATATCCAAGACCGGTTACATCAGATAATATCCAAGCTCCCGCCATACCAAGTATGATCATTGGCAGAATGCTAAGTATGAGCATTTTCAATATCATCATATCCTTTTTTCGTTCCAGTCTAAGTTCCATAGAACCTTGTAGGACGATAAAGAATAAACTTAGATTGCCGACTAATGTCAATGTAGTATCTAAATTTCCTATATTCAGATGTAATGCGTCTGTCAGGAAATGAAAAGCTAATCCCAATCCTATTAGAAATATTACAGAGGAGAGGTGAATTTTTCGTACTGCAACTTCCAAGATATAGCTTAGTATAATTAATGTTGCAATAAGAATGAGAAGTTCCTTATTCATGTCATAATGTTAGTCAGATCAGATATATTAAACACTTTTCAGATGGATTTGGTTAGAAGTATTCAAACTTTTATTTTATAAAACATAAAATCCCGTCGGCGTTTGAAGGCTGACGGGATTAATTATAGTGATAAAATTATTTGTTCGGTAATATCACTCTTTTTCATGTTTTTGATTTTCATGGATCGTATTAAAAATCGAAATGATTACGATAATCGATACTAATCCGGAGCCAAGATAGCCTCCATTTTCTGCAAAATTAAAATTCGAGACAGCAAGCATATAGATGCTTCCTATCAGTGTAATTGCAGCAATGATAATTACCGCATATTTCATCGTGTTGCTTGATGTCATTGTATCTGATTTAAGGATTATAAGAATATTATTTGTGTTTCGTGTTTTTAAATTTGATCAATTTTCCGGCATGCGGCGCAATATTTGTTTTAAAGTTTGATGATGATAGAGATGCTTCCTCTGCCTTTCCGGTTAATAAATCGACTCCATGTAGTGTTACATCATTAGGTAACCCCATTGCCGCCAGAGCTTTTGGTGTAATTATTATATCTGCGGTTTGTGGTATCGTGTCGAAATTGACAACCGTTAAGATCACTTCATCCTGATAACCTCTGAGATAGGAGAATACCTTTCTTTCATCATATCCGCTATTCCCAATGTTTTCATTTGTCAGATCATATCGGATCCCATTTGAAATGGCAGCTTCTTCATTCGAGAGGTTTAATAATTTCTTATAGAACGCTTGTAGGTCTTTTTGTTCGGTTGTAAGTTTCTCGGTATTGTAAGTATCATTATTTCTCCAAGCCTGAATGGAAGGTAAACTCCAATAATCAAAAATCGTCGTACGCCCATCCGCTCCATTAAAACCTTCTGCATCCGGAGCCGATTCACCTAATTCTTGACCAAAATACACCAGCATTGGATTCGTACCATAAGTAGATGAAACAATCATCATCGGTATGCCTGCTTGTGAAGATCCTGCAAAATCAGGGCTAGCAATGCGCTGCTCGTCATTATTCTCAAGAAAATTCAACATATTGGTTTCAATATCAGCTAATTTTTCAGCATTTAGTGTTATTGATGATGCCGGTGATTTACCTTGTATGACATATTTCAACGTATCATACAAACCTACTTTATCATATAAGTAATCAAATTTTCCTTTTTTGATATAATCACGATAAGAATCCGGGTTATAAATCTCAGCAATGAAAATCAAATCCGGATACTCTTTCTTAACCTGAGGTATCGCCCATTCCCAAAATTCGACAGGAACCATTTCTGCCATATCAACGCGATATCCATCAATATTCTTATTGGCCCAAAAAAGCAAAATATCTTTCATTTGCGTCCATGTAGCAGGAATCGTGTCAAAATGGTTCATTTTTCCATTTTGATAATCAATACCATAATTAAGTTTTATGGTTTCATACCAATCATCGATAGATGGTGACGCTGAAAAAACATCGTTTCCGGTTGCTTTTGCAGGTATTTCTGTATAGGAGCCGATATCAAAACCAGGTTGGAATTTTTCTCCCGGTAAATAATAAAAATTATTTTTTATGGAGAATCCTTTTGTCGTATCATCCAAACTACCTAAGCCAACGACTCCTTCTGGAGCCATTTGAGAATTGTATTCGCGAGCGACGTGATTCGGGATAAAATCGATAATAACCTTCATATCGCTTTCATGAGTGCGATTGACAAGAGCGTCAAACTCTTCCATTCGTTTCGACACATCAACAGCAAGATCCGCATTTACATCATAGTAATCACGGATAGCATACGGAGATCCGGCTTTGCCCTTTACAATACCAGGACTATTGGCCGGTAATCCGAATTGCGAATAGTCGGTTTGCGTTGCATGAGAAATAATCCCTGTATACCAGATATGATTAAATCCGAGTGCATGAATTGAATCCAGAGCACGCGAAGTGAAATCTTCAAATTTACCTACTCCGTTTTCTGTAATAGTTCCATTAAAAACATTATTTATTGAGTCATTTCCAAAAATTCGCGGAAGAACTTGATAAATTACGATTTTAGAAGAATCCTGCGTCATTGCGGGTTCTTGAGATCCTGTACATGATAAAATGCAAAAGCATCCGACCATAGGTATAAATTTGATAGAATTCATGGATTGGTCTCTTGTTGAGTTACTTGTTAATTCTTATTTTATTATATTATTACGTTAAATTATAAAATAAACAGCAT
>CAMTOW010000275.1 GCA_947074245.1 uncultured Bacteroidales bacterium
CCGTTACCTGAATGAATTGAAAAACCAATCAGCCTGTTTTTTAGGAGACGAAGCTAATTTTCCATCCGGACCGTTTATGATTGCATATCGTATGCGCAAACCGGTGGTATTCTATTTCGCGACGCGAGAAAAAGGAATGCGTTACCGATTTCATTTCACCATCATTGAAGATCAGATCAAAAACGGACGTGCCGCACAGGACAAAATATTCGAACAATATATAAACGCATTGGAACAAATTGTACGGGCCTATCCGCAACAATGGTTTAATTTCTACCCATTCTGGAATGACAAAGGATAAGAAAATCATATTTATTTCAGCCAATCGTCATAAAGATCCTTATCCGGTGTTTCCGCTCGGGCTTTCGTATCTGAAAACCTATCTATCGGAACATTTGAGTGATTTCGAGATAACGATCGTCGACTGCAATACCTGTTCTCAACCCGAGTTGGCAGAACTGATCCGGACGCAGAATCCCGCTTATGTAGGGATCTCCTTGAGAAATGTCGATGGAGCGAACTCGCTTGAAGAGGGAAACTTCTTAAGCGGTTATAAAGAGATCGTGAATACGGTGCGATCGGCAACCAAAGCACCGATCCTGATCGGGGGAGCCGGGTTTTCAATCTTTCCGGATCTATTTATGAAAGAACTGAACGCGGATTACGGACTGATCGGGGAAGGAGAAAATTCGTTGTTGGCTTTGATCCGAGCATTGGAGAACCAGGCGGAAACGAATCGTATCGGCGGACTAATCCTGCCGGGACAAAATTTGTCGGAAGTGAAACCGCACGACGAATATATCCGTTCGCTGAACGTATGTTTCGACGAGACGCTTGCCGAATACTACTGGAAGTATAGCGGGATGCTGAATATTCAGACCAAAAGAGGATGTCCGTATCATTGCATCTATTGTTCATATCCCGTTATCGACGGACGACGTGTCAGAACACTCGATCCGGAATTGATCGCAGACAACATCGAGCGGATGAAGAAAGAAAAAGGGATCAACTACTTCTTCTTTACCGATTCGGTATTCAATATAAAAGATTCATACAATCAGGAGCTAGCCGAAACCTTGATCCGGCGTAACCTGAACGTATCCTGGGGCGCTTACTTCACGCCCGGCAATATTTCTGCCGAAAAGATGCGATTGTATAAAGAATCGGGGCTGACGCATGTCGAGTTCGGAACGGAATCTTTATCAGACGCCGCATTGGCAAGTTATGGAAAGAACTTCACGTTCGCCGATATCTTGAAGGCCTCTGACGTATGCCTCAAGGAGAATATTTATTATTCGCATTTTCTGATTTTGGGAGGATATGGCGAAACGAAAGAAACGCTTCGTGAGACCTTTCTGAATTCGCAGAAAATCCAATACAGCGTGTTTTTTCCTTTTATCGGAATGCGTATCTATCCGTTTACCCGATTGCATCAGATCGCCGTTGAAGAAGGTTTCATTACTCCGGATAATGATTTGGTAGAACCTGTATATTATATCGCGCAGGATTTCGATCTGGATCAGGCAAAGAAGGACGCTTTGAATACAGGAAAAGCATGGGTGTTTCCAGATGACCCGAAAGGAGATATCATCAATCAACTCAGGATAAAAAAGAATAAAAAAGGACCATTATGGGAGTATTTGCGAATGCCTTGATTCGAGACGAGGATATCTTAAACTATATTCCTCAGCGGAATCCGATCGTGATGCTTGATACGTTTTACGGAATCGAAGCAAACAAATCGTATACCGGATTGAAGATCAACGGCAATAACGTATTCTGTGAAAAAGGGATATTCTTAGAAACCGGTATGATCGAGCATGTGGCTCAATCGGCTGCTTTTCGGGTAGGATATGAAAAGATATCACAAGGGCTTCCTGTTCCGCTTGGCTTTATCGGATCGGTAAGCAAATGCAAGATCCATGAATTGCCAAAGGTCGGAGACGTATTGAGAACAACCGTAACCATTGAAGTGGAAATGATGAATATAACACTCATTTCTGCTATCGTGGAGTCGGATCAAAAAATAATGGCAGAATGCCAGATGAAGATCTTTCTGCAACAAGAAAACGAGCATGAATAAAAAAAGCAGAAAAATAAAAGACGCGAGTTTGATATGCCATACGACATTCCGTGTACGTTTCAGTGAGGTAGACTCAATGAATATCGTCTGGCATGGAGACTATGTACGTTATTTTGAAGACGGACGTGAGGCTTTCGGTCGGGAATATCCCGGATTGTCTTATCAGGATATTTATAAGAGCGGGTTTCTGACACCGATCGTCGAATTGAATGTATCTTATAAGCACCCTTTGACCGTAGATGACACGGCGATAGTAGAGACCCGATTCATCGATACGCCTGCCGCTAAAATCTGTTTTGAATATATCATTCGAAGAGAATCCGACGGAGTCGTTATCGCGACAGGTAATTCGGTACAGGTCTTCATCGATGAAAATAAAGAACTACAACTTCTTTCACCCGTATTTTACGAAAACTGGAAAAAGAAATGGATTGTCAAGTAAAACGTCCCGTATATATCGGAGCAGATCATACCATCAGTTCGCTCGGGGAGGGGACTGACGCGAATTTCCGGAAAATACGGAATTATGAATCGGGCCTTCGGAAGGTTTCCGACTCCTCCTTATTTCATGAAGATTTTCTTGCAGGACGGATTGATCGGGATCTGATTGAAGCAGATTCATTGACGGACGAATTCACTTTCCTTGAGAAATTATATATCCGAGTGATCGATTCTATCTTATGTACTTCAGGTATTGATGTGGAATCCGATTCGCTGAAAGTGATATTCTCTTCGACAAAAGGTAATATCGATTTATTAAAATCCGAAACCGAAACGATCGATCCAGCGGTTTTTCTTTCCGAGACAGCTCATCGGATCCATCGTCATTTCGGATTCAAACATACTTGTGAGACCATTTCCAATGCCTGTATATCGGGCGTATCGGCTTTGATCATCGCTCAGCGCCTGATTCGTACCGGACAATATGATCATGTATTGGTGGTTGGGGGAGACCTGTTGACCCATTTTGTAGTTTCCGGTTTCCAATCGTTTCATTCGGTCAGCGAGAATCCGTGTCGACCCTTTGATCAATCGAGAGACGGCTTGTCTTTGGGAGAGGCTTGTGCCGGGGTATTGCTGACATCGCAAACTGATAAAGCGATTTATCCATTGGTGGAATTGAAAGGGGGAGGAATATCCAATGATGCGAATCATATCTCGGGACCTTCACGTACGGGAGACGGATTGGCGTTTGCCATTCAAGCCGCTTTGACCGAAGCGGATCTGCCGACGCAGGAGATCGGTCTGATTAACGCACATGGAACAGCCACCCTATTTAACGATGAGATGGAATCGAAGGCGATTCATTTGGCGGGTCTTGAACAGGTGCCGGTGAATAGCCTTAAACCGTATATCGGCCATACGCTGGGCGCTTCGGGAGTAATCGAGACGATTCTAGCCGTATGTCAATTACGGGAGAAGATGATATTGGGTACGCCCGGATTCGAAACATGCGGAGTGCCGATGCCACTTCGGGTGAACGCATCGCATCAATCTTTACCGTTGAATAATGTGCTCAAACTGGCATCGGGATTTGGTGGGTGCAATGCGGCTCTTATCCTGGGTTGGGCAACCGGCGAAACGAAAACGAATTGTCCGGTTAATGGAGATATTCAAGAAATCGCATCGTGCAGATTGACTCCCGCGGAAGAGACGTTCCCGGTTTATATCCGTAATGAATATAAAGCTATGGGACAACCCAATATGAAATTCTTCAAGATGGATGATCTGTCGAAGTTGGGTTATATCGCGGCAGAGAAAATATTGACGAAGGATTTATTATCCCGTTATAAATCGACTGAGATCGCAATTATTCTGGCGAACCATGCATCTTCGTTAGATACCGATATTCGCCATCAAAAATTAATAAACGAAGGCGGGGAAGGAGCTTCGCCGTCCGTCTTCGTATATACTTTACCGAATATCGTAGCCGGAGAAATCGCGATTCGTCATAAAAGACAAGCCGAGACAA
>CAMTOW010000276.1 GCA_947074245.1 uncultured Bacteroidales bacterium
TCCCGCATACGTGAGTTTATCGAGAAGGACGATCCGGATCGCATCGTATTTAGAAAGTAAGTATTTGACGAAGTTCGCACCGATAAAACCGGCACCACCCGTCACTAGAATCGTTTTTCCGTTCATAAAAAGATCTGTTCGATTTCTTATTCAAATATATAGCTGCCCAATCGGGGTGCTTCGCGGTCTTTTTCAGAAAGCAGAATCGTTTCCGATTCGGGCCATTCGATCCCTACCTGCTCATCCGCCCAAAACAGACTGCCTTCGGCCTGAGGAGCGTAAACATTGTCCACTTTATACTGGAAAACGGCATCCTCGCTCAAAACAAGAAAGCCGTGTGCAAATCCGCGCGGGATATAAAACTGAAGCATGTTCTCTTCACTCAGTTCGACCGCGTGATATTTTCCGTACGTAGGAGAATCTTTGCGAAGGTCTACCGCCACGTCCAGAACGCGTCCGCGCACCACACGCACCAGTTTAGCCTGTGCGAATTCGCCTTTCTGAAAATGGAGTCCGCGCAATACGCCGCGTGTCGATCGGGATTGGTTTTCCTGTATCCAATCGATCTTACCCAAATGCTTTTCGAAAAGCTCTTTTTTGTAAGTCTCACTGAAATAGCCCCGTTCATCACCGAATACGCGGGGTTTTACGATACAGAGTCCTTCGATCGGACAGTTGATAAATTCCATAAGCTTTTATTTAAACCTGAATCGCATCCGCTGTTGCGCCGCAAAAACAGATACGTTATATCTGAAGTTCAACAGATTCTCACGTAAGGTTGTTCGGTTGGGCAAAATCGCGCGCAGATACAGGTAATAGAGTTTCAAATTCTTTCGGTAGAGCGGATATTGACGGATATGGGCATAAAACAGCTCCTTGGCCGGCTTCTTGTTTCTCAGTTTATTATATGTGAAGGTCACGAAATGACGCGAGCCGTATTTCTCATACTGACGCATCATGATCGCTGACGGCTTATCCACATAACGGGGCAATTGAGACTCCCATTTCTGATGAAACACATAAGTATCCTTCAACCATTCTTCCGAATAGTTTCCATCCGAGAAATGAACGATGTCGATGCAATGACAGACATAGTTCTTCTTATACGTTGAAACGTGAAACGTGAAATCCAGGTCATACAGATGAAAATTTCGGAACGTCTCTTCGTCGAACGGACATTTCTCCCAAACGTCTTTCCGCACAAACAGACAAAAACCGTCCAGCACGATCACCTGCGAATAGATTTCGTTTTCCGGATTAAGACGGATTTTCTTGCTGATGGTTGTTCCGTCTGATGCTTTCGAATGCTGAGTCATGCTACGTCGGCTATGCTCCGGTACCGCTCTCCATCCCGACAAAGCTTTCAGTTTGGAAGTCGAACCGGCAAATCCGATCACACCCGTTTCCTCCTCGCTCAGCTTCTCACAGATCACCGATCCCCAGTTCTCCGTTTCAAAACAAATATCCTCGTGGATAAAACAAAGATACGAATATCGTGCCTCTCGGGCACATAGATTGTAGACTTTTGTCAAACCGAACCCTTTCTGACGGTTATCGAACGCGATAATCTCATAAGGGATCCCGATCGTAGCGGCGATATTTTCTTTAAACGCCTGTAATCGCTCCGGGCTGACAGAGCATGTGATGATTGATAACATGTATGGTCGTGATGATTTTCAAAAAAACGACGGGCAGAAACTCCTTACCAGTTTCGCTCGCTTTACAGTATACAATTAAGCCATAATCAAGGGGGCCGGAACTCCAATGTTCTAAAAAGAATCGATTATGGATTTCTTTTCCGGATAAACCATTGGCCCCGAAAACGATGCAAAATTAAACAAAAGATGTTTTACACTCGTCGAATGTTGCATTCTTCTCTCCGGATTAGGTGTATATAAAGGTTATTTAAAGAAGATTATAAAGAGAGTGCTCCATCGGGCAGCCATTCCCAATGGGATACGTAGGTAAAATAAATCTTATTTCATCGTCATGAACCGAAGGCGCATGTCGGGTGGAAAATGCTCGATCGCATACCGCAATGACGTGCGCGACAGACTCGTGGCATACTCTTCCAGAAAACCGATCAGACGATCGCGATCTTTCTTTCCGGTTTCGCGAAGCATCCATCCTACCGCTTTGCGGATCAAGTCGTGCGGATGATCCATCAGTTTGCGGGCAAGCGCGTAGGTATCGTCCAGATCGCCCCCTCGAATGATAGACCAAGTCGATACGATCGCGATCCGCTGTTCCCAGAGCGAGTCGCTTTCGGCAAGGCGATACAACAGACCCCGATCTTTATCTTTGAGCCATTCGCCCAGAATTTTCGGAGCCGACAAATCGACCAGATCCCAATTGTTGGCTTTGCGGGCATTCTCCAGATAAAACGCCACGATCCGCTCCCGTTCGGCCGGATCTTTCCGAGCCCGCTCGAATCGGAGCACCAGGATCAGGAAGCCGCAAACGCGCGCTTCATGAATCGGGTCGTCGATCAGTTTTTGGACCTCCTCCAAAGGCAGATCGATCGCTTCTTTGGCGATCGCCCGGTTCTGAGGTACTTTCACGCCGATAAACACATCCCCCTCGCCATATCCCCCTTTGCCGGTCTTGAAAAAACCGCTCAATATCTTCACTTTGTCCGGATCGGCCACCGAATACAAAGCTTCACGTACGTCCGAAGCCTTCATAGTATGCTCATTGATTATGAATTCCGAAGAAATCAGCGCGATCTCTTCACTTCACAAAACTAAATATTTAATTTTAACCGGCTTTAATATCACACTATGGTTCTTAACTACATCTGGATCGGATTCTTTCTGATCGCATTCCTGTTTGCCTGCGTGGCAACGATCTTCGCCGGCAATACGGCCATCTGGTCGGAAATCATAAACAGTACGTTCGGAGCGGCAAAAACCGCTTTCGAAATCTCATTGGGGCTTACGGGCGTTTTATCGCTCTGGCTCGGACTCATGAAAGTGGGCGAAAAAGGGGGCGTGATCGGATTCTTTTCCCGCATCGTCAGTCCGCTTTTCTGTCGGCTTTTTCCGTCGATACCCAAAGGACATCCCGCCATGGGATCCATCTTCATGAATCTTTCGGCCAATATGCTGGGGCTCGACAATGCCGCCACCCCGCTCGGACTGAAAGCGATGCAGGAGATGCAGGAGCTCAACCGCGAAAAGGATACGGCCACCGATCCGATGATCATGTTCCTTGTGCTGAACACCTCGGGGCTCACGCTGATTCCAATCAGCGTGATGGTTTACCGTTCGCAACTCGGCGCTGCCAATCCGTCGGACGTATTCCTGCCCATTCTGATCGCTACGTTCTTCTCTACCCTGGCCGGACTGATCTTTTGCGCCGTGCGCCAGAAGATCAACCTGTTCGACAAAGTGATACTCGGCACGCTTACCGCCCTGACCGCCCTGATCGTATTGTTGATCTGGACCTTCAGCCGGATGGATCAGGATGAGATCTCACTCTATTCGTCGTTTATCTCCAACGCGCTTCTTTTCACCATCATCACGGGATTCATCGCAGCGGGACTCCGCAAACGAATCAATGTGTTCGACACCTTCATCGAAGGAGCCAAAGAGGGATTCAAGACCGCCGTCACCATCATTCCCTACTTGGTAGCGATGTTGGTGGGGATTGCCGTATTCCGCGCTTCGGGAGCGATGCAATACCTGACCGATTCGATCGCGTGGCTTTTCGCCTTTATGGGATTGCCGACCGGATTCATCGAAGCCCTCCCGACCGCCCTGATGAAACCGCTCAGCGGAAGCGGCGCGCGCGGCATGATGGTGGATGCCATACAGACTCATGGAGTCGATTCGTTCGTAGCTCGGGTCGCGTCAACCATTCAAGGTGCCACCGACACCACGTTCTACATCCTGGCCGTTTATTTCGGAAGCGTCGGAATCAGCCGAACCCGCTACGCGGCAGGCGTAGGATTGTTTGCCGATCTGGTTGGAATTATCGCCGCCATTTTCGCCGCCTATCTCTTTTTTAGATCGGAAGAGCACACGTCTGAACTCCAGTCACTCCGGAGAATC
>CAMTOW010000277.1 GCA_947074245.1 uncultured Bacteroidales bacterium
ATAGAAAAAGCTATCCGGATCAGTCGCGTTGATGCCGGATAGCTTCGGGAATATTTTGTCCCGTATGATGAGGCATCGCTCTGGTCGATACGGTTATTTGTAGTTTTCTGCCTGGGTATAGATGTATTCGAAAATTCGTTTGTCCTCTTCCGACAAACTCTTTCCGCGGCGAGCCATCATCTTTTCGGCGATCTGAAAGAATTTCGGCAACGATACGTCCGAGAATCCGGCCGTTCCGCCTTCACTGAACGACGGTACGAAGTTGCGGGGGAAACCTGCGCCATAGATATTGACTCCGACTCCCAAAACGGTTGCCGTATTAAACATGCAGCAGATGCCCGCTTTGGAGTGATCGCCCATGATCAACCCGCAAAATTGAAGACCGGTTTTCAGGAATCTTCCCGAAGGATAGTTCCAGAGTTTGATCTCCGTATAATCGTTTTTCAGGTTGGATGCGTTGGTTCCTGCTCCCAGATTACACCATTCTCCGATCACCGCGTTACCCAGAAAGCCATCATGGCCCTTGTTCGAATAGCCGAACAGAATCACATTGTTTACCTCGCCGCCCACCTTGCAGTAGGGGCCGAGCGTAGTGGCTCCGTATATTTTGCTGTTGAGGTTTACCACCGAATGTTCGCACGCAGCGAAAGGCGCTCGAATACAGGTTCCTTCCTGGATCTCTGCGTCTTTCCCGATATAGATTGGTCCGTTCTTCACGTTCAGAGTCACGCATTCGAGCGATGCGCCCTCTTCGAGGAATATCTTTGGCAATCCGTCGGCGAAAGCGGGATCTCCGATCACGTTCACCGATTCGCTTAATGGCTGACTTTGTCTTCCGTCTGCCAGCAAGCGGAAATCTTCTTCGATCGCCTGATCGTTTTTCATGAAGAGATCATAAAGCATATCGAACGAGAGAATCTGGCTTTCCGTCTGATGCTCGGTCAAGTATGAGCGGCTGCGGAACTGATCGATCGTGCCGCGAAAGGCGATCAATCGCTCCTGATCCATCAGCGCTTCGCCCGCTTCGAGTAAGGCCAATTCGGCGCTTAGCATCAGCGACGGACATACGTTGGCTGCGATAAATAGATTGTCGGCTTCAATCTGAGCCGGATATTTGGCCGAGAGATAATCTACGGTCAGATAAGAATAGGTCCCGGGAAACATCCGTTCCCATTTCTCTCGAATCGTAAGGATTCCAAACCGAAAATCGGCGACCGGACGACTGAAAGAAAGAGGTAACAACTGGTTGCGTATCTCCCCGTCGAATAAGATAATATTCATATTCTTTGTATAATTAATTACCAAACCGAACATAAAGATATAAAAAAAGCTCCGATCCAATGACCGAAGCTTTTTTTATATCTTTTACGAAACGGATTATTTCTTTCTGTTTGCGTAACGGCTCATGAACTTGTCTACGCGACCAGCTGTATCCACCAATTTTGCTTTACCTGTATAGAACGGGTGAGAAGCGCTGGTGATCTCAAGTTTAACCAACGGATATTCTACGCCATCAATTTCGATAGTTTCTCTTGTGTTGATTGTTGAACGAGAGATAAACGTTACATCATTTGACATGTCTTTGAAAGCTACCGGACGGTAGTTTTCAGGATGAAGTCCTTTTTTCATTGCTATATTGTCTTTTAATTATAATTATCGATATGAATTGGTAGAGTGTAATACTTTTGGCTTGCAAATGTATTTATAACTTTTCAATTAGAAAAATATTTATTGTCGTTTTTTCGAATGTATCAAAAGTTTAACCTCTATCGGTCGTTTCGAATCAGACTTATCTTCAATTTGTTCTGGGAGAACACTTTATTAAATGGAGAAAGTCCTAAAATATCCTGTTAAAAATCATTGTCGGTATTTAAATTCTTGCAGGACTTCCTATACCTTTGTAAGGTATCAATCCTTAACCGCATGAATAAACTTTTACGATTTATTGTACCGTTTCTCTCTTTGTTGAATATCTGGGTGGCTTTGGCTCAACCCGCGGGATATTACGATGCGCTCAATGGGAAACGAAAAGAAAACCTCAAGACTCAATTGCACCAGATTATTCGTCCGCACACCAAGCTTAGCTACAACAGCTTGTGGAAGAACTTCGAACAAACCGATGCCTATCCCGGCACCAAAAAGATATGGGATATGTATTCCGGCGAGGTGCGATACTATCCGTCTTACAGCGGAATGAACCGCGAACACAGTTTTCCAAAAAGCTGGTGGGGCGGCGATCAGAATGAAGCCTATACCGATTTGAACCATCTGTATCCTTCCGATGCGGTGGCGAATACCGAAAAGAATAATTATCCGCTCGGCGAAGTCACCGGCAAAGTCTATTTTGACAATGGTGTCTCGAAAGTCGGCGTTGCGTCGGTTTCCGGAGGTAGTTCGCGTGTTTTCGAACCTGCCGATTGCTACAAAGGCGATTTCGCGCGTACCTATTTCTATATGGTCACTTGTTATCAGGATTACACCTGGGTATCAAGCTACTCCTGGATGTTGCAGCAAGGCAATTATCCTACGCTCAAACCTTGGGCTGTGGAGATGCTCCTGCGCTGGCATCGCGAAGATCCGGTCGATCAGAAAGAACTGGATCGCAACGAAGCGGTCTACCGGATCCAGAACAACCGAAATCCGTTTATCGACTATCCCGATTTGGCGGAGCACATTTGGGGTCAAAAGATGGATGAGGAGTTCTTCCTGCCGGGGTCGGTCGTTCCGGGCAATCCCGAGTTGATCCAACCCACCAACAATAGTTCGCTCGAATTTGGCGAAGTTGCCCTGGGCAATACCCAGTCTCTTCGTCTCTATATGAAAGGTAATTCCCTGTCGGGTAATCTTACCGTTACTCTCTGGAGTCAGGATGCGGCGATGTTCTCCGTTGCTTCTACTCGCATTCCGGCTTCTTATGTCAATGCCGAATCCGGCTATTGGCTTACCGTCAATTACAAACCCACTGCGTTGGGCGATCATAAATCGAAATTCGTTATTTCCGATGGCGGTCTTACCGGAAGCGTTTTGGTTCAGCTTTCCGGAGAATGTTTGCCTGTTCCGTCGCTTTCGGCTCCGGTAGCGTTGCCTGCGAGCGAGATCACCGAAACATCCTATCGGGCCAACTGGATGGAGATGACCGATGTAGATGGGTATGAACTTACCCGGAATGTGAAACACGCCGATGGATCAGTTACCCCGACCGTGATTGTTACCGACGACAATTTTGAAGTATTCGATGATCTTCAGACCGAATCCGGCACACATAGCTACTCCTTGCGTGCTTTCCGATTGGGATACTATTCGCCCGCTTCACAGGTGATAACCGTCAATCCGATTCAGGGACTCGATGAGGCGAAAACAGGTGTGCGGATCTATGCTGTCGGCGGTTCAGTCCGAATTGTAGGCGAGCAGCCGGTCGGAACGGTCAAAGTATATGGTATTACCGGTCAGTTGATCCGTCAGGAAAACTCATCGTCCGAACAGATTGATTTCTCTTTGCCGAAAGGTGTTTACATGATCTCGATCGAGAAATTCGGAGGATGTCACAAAGTCGTGATCCGATAACCGGGTTCGGCCGTCTCCGAATAAAAAGATAGAAAAGAGACTGTCTAATAACTAAAAATCCAATCAGCGGAAGTTACAGTCTATAGCTGCATAAATTAAAAAGCACCATTTTGACCCATATTTGTCGGTTAAAATGGTGCTTTTTTTCTTTTCAAGAAAGCGGTTGCTTACAAATTATAAGTTCGTATTTTAATTTATAAAATGATTAGACAGCCTCTTTTTTATGAATGGAGTTAGTCGGAAAGCAAGCCATATACTTGTTGATAACTTGTGTTTATTGATTTTTATTGCCCGCTCAATGTTGAGGCAGAGTGCGAATCTTTCCATTCGATTCTGATTTTTGCTCTTGACAGGTCGGGTGAACCCCCCGTTTTGCTCGGTCTGATTTTCCTGCCTGAACTTTTCAAATTTCCTGCCTGACTTTTTGTAATTTACTGCCTGACCATTTTCGGTTTTCTGCCTGACGAATTTTGATTTCCTGC
>CAMTOW010000278.1 GCA_947074245.1 uncultured Bacteroidales bacterium
ATGAACCATAAATCTATATATTTGTTTTGCTATTTTAAAAAATGATAATTGCCGAGCGATGGATTTTTTAATTATTATTCTTATTTTTTGCAGAGTTCTTCTGATATAACAGAATTGAAAATATCCCCGATGTAGTGTTTGCCATCGTTTTCATGATGTTATATCTTTTTTCAAATCTGTTTATGTATATCTATCTAAAACAACCCGAAATTCAATTGCAAAATTGAATCAATTCGTTGTGTATCAATAAAGACCGAATTGTCAAATCATCATAAAGCCATGATTCAGAAAGTATTAAAAAGAGATGGACGTACTGTCGATTTCAATTTCACGAAAATTGAAGAAGCTATTCGTAAAGCGATGCATCAAACTCAACACGGTATTGATGCGGTATTAGCTGCTAAGATTGCAGAAAAGATTTATAAATCGGGTGGCGATCTAATGAGTGTGGAATCCATACAGGATGCGGTCGAATTTGAATTGATGAAAAGTACCCGAAAAGAGGTGGCCAAAGTTTTTATCGCTTATCGCAATGCGCGAAGTGTGGCTAGAAGAGCTAAGACGAAGGATATTTTTCTAGAGATCATCGAAGCCAAATCCAGCGATGTAACCCGCGAAAACGCGAATATGAACGCGGATACGCCGGCGGGGATGATGATGAAGTTTGCGAGTGAAACGACCAAACCCTTTGTGGACGACTACCTGCTATCCGAAGAGATCAAATTGGCTATTAAAAAAGGATATATCCATGTCCACGACAAAGATTATTATCCCACCAAAAGTCTTACCTGTGTGCAGCACCCGTTAGATAAGATTTTGAAGAAAGGTTTCGTAGCGGGTCATGCCGAATCTCGACCGGCCAAACGAATAGAGACGGCAAGTATTCAGGGATGTATTTCTCTCGAAACTGCTCAAAACGAGATGCACGGCGGTCAGGCCATTCCAGCGATCGATTTCTATTTTGCGCCATTCGTTCGCACTACGTATATCGAGGAGGTCAAAGTATTGGAGAATCTGTACGGACTTGATTTTTCTCATTTATACGATATCGCGATCTCCGATTTCATCGTAAAAGAGGTAGCGTCTATGGAGAAAGAGGAGAGAATACTCCAACATGCCGTAAACCGTATTGCTATACCCGTACATCAGGCGATGGAGGCGTTTATACATAATTGTAATACGGTTCATTCCCGGGGCGGTAATCAGGTTGTGTTTAGTTCGATCAATTATGGAACAGACACTTCTGCCGAAGGGCGATGCGTCATTCGAGAATTACTTAAATGCACCTACGAAGGGATTGGAAAGAGTGCTACCGCGATTTTCCCCATTCAGATCTGGAAAAAGAAAAGAGGAGTGAATTATCTTCCCGAAGATCCCAATTACGATCTGTATCAACTCGCTGCCAAAGTATCGGCAAGGCGTTTCTTCCCGAATTTTCTAAATATGGATGCGACTTATAATTATCACCCGAAATGGAATTCGGAAGATCCTCAACGGTATCTGTATGAAATCGCTACAATGGGATGTAGAACGCGTGTATTTGAAAACCGCTTCGGTGAAAAAACGTCAATCGGTCGGGGGAATCTGTCGTTTTCTACAATCAATATCGTCGGGTTGGCGATCGAATCCATGTCTGAACCGACACTTGAAAAGAAACTGGAAGTATTTTTCCTACGCCTGAATGAGATGCTGGAACTCACGGCTAAGCAGTTGCATGAGCGATTGGAATTCCAGAAAACCGCTTTAGCAAAACAATTTCCACTTCTTATGAGCTGTCTATGGAACGGAGTGGAGGATCTGGGGCAAGATGATACCATCGAAAAAGTAATCAATCAGGGAACGTTGGGAATCGGGTTCATCGGACTTGCCGAATGTCTGATAGCGTTGACCGGACATCATCACGGCGAGTCTGAAGAAGCACAACAGATCGGCTTGAAGATTATCGGACACATGAAGGAACGAGCGGACGAATTCTCTGAAAGATATCAGCATAATTATAGCGTATTGGCTACTCCTGCCGAAGGTTTGGCAGGTCGTTTTACCCGAATGGATCAAAAGCGATACGGTGTGATTCCGGGTGTTACGGATAAAGAGTATTATACCAATTCCAATCATGTGCCGGTTTATTATAAATGTAGTGTAAAACACAAAGCGATGATAGAAGCTCCTTACCACGATCTTACGCGCGGTGGTCATATCTTCTATGTGGAACTGGACGGCGATGCTACTCATAATCCGGATGCGATCTATCGTGTGGTCGATCTGATGGATCGGTTGAATATGGGCTATGGTTCGATCAATCACAACCGAAACAGATGTTTGGATTGTGGCTATGAAGATGCGTCAGACGATCTTATGGTATGCCCGCAATGCGGAAGCGCGAATCTGGACAAACTGCAACGGATTACGGGATATCTGGTTGGTACGACCGATCGTTGGAACAATGCGAAACTGGCGGAATTGAGAGATCGCGTGCGGCATGACTGATCAATTATCCATTCTGAAAATCATTGAAGACACCATTGTCGATGGTCCAGGTTTTCGGATCTCTGTTTATGCTGCCGGATGTGCCCATCACTGTATCGGATGTCATAACCCTCAATCCTGGGATATTTTAAGCGGTCAGTTGGTTCCAACCGACGATCTGTTTCAGCGTATCATAAATTCCTCATCAGATGTTACGTTTAGCGGAGGAGACCCCCTTTATCAGATTGATGGATTTACGCAACTGGCCAGAATGATAAAAAGCAACAGCTCGAAGTCAATCTGGTGTTACACCGGATTCCTTTTTGAAGATATATGCCGTTCGGAACGCTTGCGCAAGATATTACCCTATATCGATGTCTTGATAGACGGTCCTTTCCGGTTGCAGGAGCGAGATACCTCTCTTTTGTTTCGCGGGAGTCGTAATCAGCGAATGATCGATGTCGCCAAATCCATTGATACGAATCGGGTCGTATTGTTCGATTATGATCCTTTTCCGAATTTTAATTGAACGAGACCTATTCATATTATCAATCGGATTCGATTGAGTTTACCGAGCCATTACCGATAAAGAATATAAAATAAAAAACCTTGATTCAGAAGTATACTTCTGAATCAAGGTTTTTTTTATCAAGAGCAATTCTCGGCTCAAGTTTATCCCATGTAGCCCGAATTCGTTTAATTGATCTTAATCTTCGAAAACGCTTATTCCGCAGATTATATTACTGAGCACCCAGACGTTTCGCAAAAGCGGTGAGAATTTTGCTGATTTCCGTTCCTTCGTACTCCATCTCAAGGGCTTTTCGGTAGGCAAGCGTTTGTTTTTTAACCGACGGAGCAAACCGGCGATATTTCTCGGTAGTCAATAAATAGATTCGTTCGTATTGTTCTTCCGGATAATTGGCATCAGCCAATTCTACTTTTGCGCAATCCTCGAATGAATGGTATTTGGCAAGATTCTCAACCTGATAAGCAAGCAGAAACAACAGATCTTCTTTCGAATATCCCGTTTTTATCGCTTCCTCTTCACTGACGATTCCAGACAATGATTCACGTAATATCTCTTGCAGACGCGCTCTCAGATGGTGCGGTTCGTTATTGATCATCTTCAACATTATCGCTTCGATGTCTCTCTTCAACAGGTGTTTATCCTGAAGAAGTTTCAGATAATGCATATAGGCTCCGATCTCAATCTTATAGTCGTTCAGCGCTTCATTCAGCGTAAGACGCATAACGTCGGCGGATTTGCCTTCCGCGACACGTACTTCGATCGATTTTTCAAGATTTCCTTGATTTTCTGCGAGAAGGATGATGTCGTCAAGAAGCATTTCAGAATAAAGTCCAGGAGTGATGATCAATTCCATCCCTTTGATTTTGACCTGAAGTTTACGTAAGAATAGTTCTCGGATTTTTAAAGCGGATGATTTAGCCATAGCGATTGTTTTTTATATGAATAGGTGGAACAACGGCGCACACGATCAATCGTGTGCGCCGTTGTATATATCGGATATCTTATTGATACAGATAGCGTTTGATACTTCTTCTCGGTGTTTTTTCAAAC
>CAMTOW010000279.1 GCA_947074245.1 uncultured Bacteroidales bacterium
AGTCGTGAAAGCTTCTTATATTTGCAACAAATAAAATATCAGCTGATATGAAAGAATTAAATATTACCACAAAGATAAAAGTTTGCGGTTATGATGAATTGACGCCTGAACAAAAAATACTGACCGATCAGGCAAAAGAAGCCACTTTCAGAGCGTATGCGCCCTATTCGGAGTTTTATGTGGGAGCGGCTGCCGAACTAGCCAACGGTGAGATCGTTTCGGGCAACAATCAGGAGAACGCAGCATATCCTTCAGGTCTTTGCGCCGAACGCGTCACTCTGTTTTTCGCCAACAGCAAATATCCCGACGTAGCCGTAAAACGATTGGCCATCGCCGCCCGTACCAACGGTGATTTCGTTCAGGAATGTGTTGCGCCGTGCGGAGCCTGCCGTCAGGTGATTCTGGAAACCGAAGATCGCGGTCAGGAGAAAATGGAGATCCTGCTTTGCGGAAAAGATCAGGTTTATATCGTCGATTCGATCAAAGATTTGCTTCCTCTTTACTTCAGTAAGAATGAGCTGTTGGGTTAACTCCCTTCTTGAATAAAAAATACGAACACCCCCTTGCATCGGAATTCAGTTCCGGGCAAGGGGGTGTTCGTGTATCGGTAGGTTACCTGATTCGATTCGGTGGTCGGGTTGCGAACCACACGTATGTTCTCTATGATTCACAATTGTGGTTCGTCCGGCTTACAGTTGTGATTCGTTTGGATCATAACTGTAAGCCGATCCGCCATCAGGCAACGGTTTTCGTTAATTCACTAGGCGAGTTCCAGCCCGAAAGTCTCTTTCAGAAGATTCAAGTCGGGATTGTGCTTGATCATCAGATCGTATTTTTCTCGCTGACTGAAAGCACGCTGCTGTTCGTGCATCTCGCTTTCGCGGATACTCATCGTCAGGTGAGAGTTACGAAGCGTCATACGAAGATAATAAAGCAGGTCGGCTCCCCTCAGATTGATCCGGTCGATCTGTTCGCGGTTTTCCACCACCACTTCGAAACGGGTCGGCTCGATCAGATTCGGCTTATTGGCAAGCATCGTATTGACCAGAACCGCTTCTTTCGGAATGGTTCGCGTAAACTCGATCCACGCTTTCTGCAAGGCTTCGATCGAAACGGGTTCGTTCATTTCGCTGATCTGTCTTACGGTCTCGCCGGCTTCTTCCTCTACTTTCTTATTCCCTTTGATCGAGATCGATTTCAGTCCCGGCAAACCCGGTTTTCCCGCTCCGCGTGGCGGAGGAGGTGGCGGAGATGTCGGGGTAGGAGGAGCCTGCACGGTCGATTGCGTCATCGGTCGTTGCGTGTAAGCCTGTGGTTGCGATTGAGTCTGCGCTACGGTCGGTTGCGGATCCGATGGCTGTTGTGGCGCCTGCGCGGGTTGTTGTATCTGAGGCTGCGGTGCCCCCTGCTGAGGCGAAATGCTTCGTAAGGGTTCACCGCTGGATACGTTTCCCGGTAACGGGGTTTGCGGTGCCGTGAGTTGTGCGATTCGGATCAGTGCGATCTCAACCAGAAGACGCTTGTTACGGCTTGCCCGGTAGTTTAAGTCACATTCGTTGCTGATTTCGATCGCCCGGTACAGGAACGGCGCGCTGCATTTGGCCGCCTGTTGTGCATAGCGTGCCGCCACCTCTTCGCCCGCTTCGATCAGGGGCAGCGTGATGGGATCGCTGCTCACCATCACTTCGCGCAGATGGCTGCTCAGACCGGTGATGAAGTGTTGCGGATCAAACCCACGTGCGATGATCTCGTTGAGGATCAGAAGCGCCTGGGAGACGTTATTTTCAAGAAACGCGTCGGTAACGCGGAAGAAATATTCGTAGTCGAGCACGTTCAGATTGTCGATCACGGCCTGATAGGTCACGTTTCCGTTGGTGAAACTCACCACTTGGTCGAAGATCGAAAGAGCGTCGCGCATCCCTCCGTCGGCTTTGCGGGCGATGACACCCAATGCCTGCGGTTCGGCGTTGACACCCTCCTGAGCGGCTACGTATTGCAGATGCTCGATGGTATCTTTGGGACTGATGCGGTTGAAGTCGTAAATCTGACATCGCGACAGAATGGTCGGCAACAACTTGTGTTTCTCGGTCGTAGCCAGGATGAAGATGGCATGATGCGGCGGTTCTTCAAGCGTTTTCAGAAACGCATTGAAGGCGGCTGCCGAGAGCATATGCACCTCGTCGATGATGAAGACCTTGTATTTGCCGATCTGGGGAGGGATCTGAACCTGAGCGATCAGTTCGCGGATATCGTCCACACCGTTGTTGGATGCCGCATCCAACTCATGGATGTTGTATGAACGCTGTTCGTTGAACGCCCGGCACGATTCGCACGCATTGCAGGCTTCGCCCGTCTCGGTGGGAGAAAGACAGTTGATCGTCTTGGCGAAGATGCGGGCACAAGAGGTTTTTCCTACTCCGCGCGGTCCGCAGAAAAGGTAGGCATGCGCCAGCTTGTTGTTGTTGATTGCATTTTTTAGGGTTTGAGTCAGCGCCTTTTGTCCGACCACCGATTGGAACGTGGATGGGCGGTATTTTCGGGCCGAAACGATATAATTATCCATGCAGATTGCTGATTGTATAATTGTGATGCTTAGTATATTCGCAAATATAGTGATTTATCAGTTATCAGATTATCAACGGTTTTTCTCTTTAGGTTTATTATTATCTTTTGCAGGATAGGCAGGAAACATTTATGGGCGTAGCGTGTTATTTTCTAAGTAATTAGTAACCCTAATAAACCTGACTATGGAAATCGTAAAAGTTATAGGACGAGAGATTCTGGATTCGAGAGGTAACCCCACGGTAGAAGTGGACGTATTGTTGGCAACCGGCGAAATCGGCCGCGCGGCCGTACCGTCCGGAGCATCAACCGGAGCCAATGAAGCGCTTGAGCTTCGTGATAACGACAAAGGTCGCTATCAGGGTAAAGGTGTGTTGCAAGCCGTAAAAAACGTAAACGAGATTATCGCACCCGCATTATACGGAAAGAGCGTTTTAGAACAGAAGGAGATCGACAAACTGCTGTTGGCGCTTGATGGCACAGAAACCAAATCCAAACTCGGAGCGAATGCCATTTTGGGCGTTTCGTTGGCATGCGCGCGTGCAGCCGCTGCTTATCTGGGCTTGCCGCTATATCGCTACATCGGCGGTACGAATACGTATGTATTGCCGGTTCCGATGATGAATATCATCAATGGCGGTTCTCACTCGGATGCGCCGATCGCATTCCAAGAGTTTATGATCCGTCCGGTAGGAGCTCCTTCGTATCGCGAAGGATTAAGAATGGGTACCGAAGTATTCCATGCGTTGAAGAAAGTGCTTCACGACCGTGGTTTGAGTACGGCGGTTGGTGATGAAGGCGGTTTCGCTCCGAAACTGAAAGGTACCGAAGATGCACTCGATTCTATTTTGGCTGCGATCAAGGCAGCCGGTTATGAACCGGGTAAAGACGTGATGATCGGGCTCGACTGCGCTAGTTCTGAATTTTATAAAGACGGTATTTACGACTATTCGAAATTCGAAGGTCCGGACGGTCGCAAACTGAACTCTCAGCAGCAGGTAGAATATCTGGCTGAATTGATTTCGAAATATCCAATCGATTCGATCGAAGATGGTATGGACGAAGGCGACTGGGACGGATGGAAACTGCTCACCGATAAGATTGGTAAGAAATGTCAGCTCGTGGGTGACGACTTGTTCGTAACCAACGTGAAATACCTGAAGAAAGGAATCGAGATGGGTTGTGCCAACTCCATTCTGATCAAAGTCAACCAGATCGGTTCGCTTACCGAAACGCTCGAAGCGATCGAAATGGCATTGCGTGCGGGATATACGGCTGTGATCTCTCACCGCTCGGGTGAGACCGAAGATTCTACCATCGCCGATATCGCGGTAGCAACCAATGCGGGTCAGATTAAGACCGGTTCGTTGAGCCGTTCAGACCGTATGGCGAAATACAACCAGTTGCTTCGGATCGAAGACGAATTGGGCGATACCGGCGATCGGAAGAGTGTCGTGTCGGGGAAGAGAGTGG
>CAMTOW010000280.1 GCA_947074245.1 uncultured Bacteroidales bacterium
ACTCAATGAGAAAGAGAAGTCATATACGTTATAAAAACCATACGTCGTATCGCGGACTACGGCTCCGTATGATCCGTTATTGTTCCGATAATCAGGATCCCAGGATTGATTGATCTTATTGGTATACATACGGTCTGTCGCCGAGAAAGATGGCGTGATATTGATGTATTTGAACAGATCGAACGTCGCACTCATGGAAGCGGTATGCTTCATCCCGTTTTGCCAGTCCTTGATCAGGCTCGATTTGAAAAACTGATCTTGCTTGGTCGTAATGGAGTTCTTGAACATCGCATTGTAGTTAAGCGATATTTTTTCGTACCAACGCTGCGCTCCGACCGCTTCTTTACGACGGAACGGGAACACCTTACTCATATTCAACGTCAAATCTGGAAAAGAGACCTGCAAAGTCGAATCGGAAGAACGTTGAGTGATATTGGCGGTTGTCGAAACACTGAACGGAGAGTTCGGGAAACGATACGTCATATTGACACTCGAACTTTTCGTATTCTCCGTAAACTGAGTCGCATTGTAATAACTGTCGAGGTTGTTACGGTCGTAACCCGAAGTTGCAAAATTCACACTCGCCGAGAAGGTCATGTTCGGATTCGCTTTGGCATCCTGAGCGTGCGTCCAGTTTACCCGGAAGTTCTTCATCTTCATATAATCGGGCAATCCCTTATCACCGGTGATCGTCACCTGATATCCCAAATTGAAATTTCCGGTAAAACGATATCGTTTGGCATAATTGGACGTTGCGTTGACACCCCACGAACCTTTTGTAAAGATCTCTCCCGTAAGGGCCAAATCCATATAATCGCTCAACGCGAAATAATATCCACCGTCACGCAAGTAGAAACCGCGATTCAATTCATCACCGTAAGTCGGCATGATGATCCCTGAAGAGTACGTTTCTGAAAATGGGAAATAGCCGAACGGGATGGCGATCGGCAACGGCACATCGGCCAAAACCAGATAGGCAGGCCCTGTAACGATATTCTTTTTCGGTTTTACTTTCGCTTTGGTAAGCTGCAGATAAAAGTGAGGACAATCATGATGATCGCAGGTGGTATATTTACCATTAACCATGTAATAATCATTGTCGGGCATCTTCTTGGTTTTGCCACCCGTCAGATAACCCTCCCCCTGCTGGGTAACGATATTGGTGATGTATCCTTTTTGACTTTTGAAGTTATAGTCGATCGTTTTAGACTCATATTCACCGCTTTTATCTTTAAACACGGGAGTACCGACCAATGTCCCGACCGAATCAGGCACACCATTGGCAAACACCGTACTGCTATCCAGATTCATACGGATTTCTTGAGCGTCGAGCTCGACATCCTGATAGGTTACAACACTGGATCCGTATAGAAAAGCGTTGTTATTCCCCATGAAGACCATCGAATCGGCAGCTTCGTAAGTTACGATCTCATCAAGCGGAGAGCGTTTGGGTGTGGTCGATGCGACCGAATCAAGTGGATTTTGTGATGAATTGCCCGGAAGAGAATCGGGCAAAACAGATGGAGATTCAGAAAATAAAGAATCAGTCCGCAAAGAGCCGGGTACCAACGGTGGAACCGCCGTCGCCCACGAAGAAGATTCGGAGGAGACCTGCTGTGCGAACAAATTCACAAATAGAAAGATATGTATGAAAAGCAGTATAAAAACTACGTAAATTCTCTTTAATAATAGCATCCGTTAGGTAGTTATTGTAAATGCAAAACTACACATTTTAGCTTAATAACATCTTATAGAGGTTGCATTTTATATATTTTCAAAGGAAAAGCTGACACATTTGCTCAAATCGATCGGAAGAGTCATTTCCGAAGCGCGCCATAGACTTGCGAATTTTCTCGACAGACTTCTCTCGGTCGGGGTGAGACTTGGAATAAAACTTATCGGCAAAACAAATGAGTTTCTCCTCAATCGTCTCCGGAAGCAGGTCTTGAAGAGGTAAAGGAAGGTTCTCACGGATAATCTGATCCGCCGTAATTCCCGCACCCGTATGCCGTTCACAAACACGAGCATGTTTATCGAGACCATGACTGCGAAGCAATTCCGCACCTAATATCCCGTGACGGATATACGGTTCGCTTCCGAGACACGCGATATCGGGAGCATCACAAAGAAAAACTCCGATGTCGTGCAGCAAAGCGGCTTCTTCAACAAACTGAAGATCGATCTGATATTCGGGGTGTGCTTGAGCCAAACGCAATGCCTTATCAGCAACGAGCCGGCTGTGGTCGAGCAAAATCTTATAACCGTCACTATCCGACGGATAGTAGAGACGAATGATATCGAGTGGATTCAAAATAAAAAGATTTATTAATGAGCGGTTGTGAAACAGATTTTATTTCTTTGTTGCAATGTTACGAATTTTCATTTAAAACAAACATAAATCAAATGAACGTAAAACGTATGATGCCGCGATATGGTTCTCTCTCGCGGCGAATAATACTGATCGCGGGGATCAACATCTGTTTCGTGTGCGCATGTACGTCGAACACAACCCATAAAACGAACGAAGCACCGGATGCGGAGAGTAGCATTGCGGTAACGCCAACGAGGCAAGAGGGGATTCAAACCGGAGCCGAACGATTAGACGCCTTGCTTCCCCTGCTGAAAGGTAAGCGAGTGGGATTGATCGTCAACCAAACCTCGGTGGTTGGCAGACAGCAGACTCATCTTCTCGATACGCTTCTTGCCAAAGGCATTGATGTACGCACGATTTTCGCACCCGAACACGGGTTCCGGGGAAATGCGGATGCCGGAGAAACCGTTCGCGACGGGAAAGATATTCGGAGCGGATTACCCATCGTTTCGCTTTATGGGAAAAACAAAAAACCGTCGGCGGCGCAACTGAACGATCTGGATGTGGTTGTTTTCGACATTCAGGATGTCGGTGCCCGATTTTACACATACATCAGCACGATGCTATACGCGATGGAAAGCTGCATTGAAAATGACAAGGAGATCATCATACTCGACCGCCCGAATCCGAACGATTACATCGATGGCCCGATCTTGAAAGAATCGAAGAAGTCGTTTGTTGGGGCGATGCCTATACCGGTATTACACGGAATGACGGTGGGTGAGCTGGCGCGGATGATTGATGGAGAAAACTGGACGGGTAAAGGCGTCGATCGTTCCCGCCTCACCGTGATTCCGATGTCGGGATGGAATCATGGCGATCCGTATTCGCTTCCGGTTAAGCCCTCCCCCAACCTGCCGAATGATCAGGCGATCCGTCTTTACCCTTCTCTTTGCCTGTTTGAGGGAACCGAGATAAGTGTCGGACGAGGAACGTATGATCCGTTTCAGGTGATCGGTTATCCCGATCCTTCGTTCGGTTCGTACGAGTTTACTCCCGTCTCGCTTCCCGGATTCGATAAAAACCCTTTGCAGAAAGGCAAACGCTGCTATGGCATCGATTTGAGAGAAACAGACTTCGAAGGCGGCTTTACGCTTCGCTATTTTCTGGATTTCTATAATAAATCGTCTGATAAGGCAAATTTCATCTCCAGAAAAGCGTTCTTCGACTTGCTGGCCGGAGATCCGGCTTTACGCGAACAGATCCTTAGCGGTAAAGACGAGGCCACGATTCGTGCGACTTGGCAACCGGGACTGGATGCATTCAAACAAAAACGAAAAAAGTACCTTCTTTATAAAGACAAATCCGGTCGTTGACGCTTTTCATCAAATCGACCATCGTTTTTTAATGATCTATAGAATTTTATAAGTACCGATTTCATTTTGACGAAATACAAATCAAGTATCTTTGCCGCCTGATAACAGACAAGACTTTAACGATGAAAATGGATAAGATAAAAGTGATTGGTTTTGATGCGGATGATACATTATGGATCTGCGAACCGATCTTCAGAAACGCCGAAGAGAAAATTTGCAAATTACTTAGTCCCTGGATGGAGCGGGAATCTTTGCTGAAGAAAATACTTGATGTGCATGTTCGCAATATGCCGCTTTACGGATATGGGATAAAAGGGTATGTGCTTTCTCTG
>CAMTOW010000281.1 GCA_947074245.1 uncultured Bacteroidales bacterium
GACTCCATCTTGAGGGGGTTGATCGGCTTACCGTTCATATGTACCCGGAAGTCGAGATGCGGTCCGGTAGAGGATCCTGTGCTTCCGACGTATCCTATCACTTCTCCCTGACGGACGCGACTGCCGATCTGGATGCCCTGAGCGAATTTCGACAGGTGCATATAGGTGGTCTGATAGGTAGAGTTGTGACGAATCACTACGTAATTGCCGGCTCCACCACCCTGAAACGCTTTTTTAATGACCGTCCCATCGCCGATGGTTCGAACAGGAGTGCCGACGGGCGCTGCATAATCGACTCCATGATGGGGACGAACGATCTTCAAAACCGGATGTTTGCGAGCATTGGAAAACGTGGAACTGATTCGTGTGAATTTGAGCGGAGCCTTGAGGAAAGCTTTGCGAAGACTTTCGCCATTTTCGTCGAAGTATTCCATCACGCTATCCTGCATAAAAGGGATGGCGTAATAGTCTTTGCCATGATGATTGAACACGGCACCCCGAACGTCTTGTATTTCCACTTTGACGGAGTCGTCAATATAGGCTTGATCGTAAAGTATCCGAAAGTTGTCACCTTTGGCGATTCCGAAAAAGTCGATCTGCCAGGCATAAATCTCTGCCATCCGATCGGAAAGCATCAGATCGTTGCCTCCGTCGCGAATCGCATTCCACAGCGAGCTGTTGATGATTCCTTCGGCAAAAGCGGGGCGGGTCGTGATCTCTTTGTTGAACTCGTACACCTTCATAGAATCGCGCAAATCGAAAACGATATGATCTCGACGCGATTTTTCATAAATCATGTATTCGGCAAATCCGTTTTCAAGATTGGTCAAAACCGAATAGTTATTGCCGGCACGCATTTTCGTGATGTCGAAAACGGGAGCGGCTACTCTTCGAATCGAATCGATACGAGCCTGAGAGACGTCGAAACGACCTAGGATCGCTCCGAGGTTTTCTCCTTGTCTGATTTTAAAATCTTCGATCACCATCGAATCGACACGAATGTCGAGCAGGTAGTTGCCCGGATCGATCATTGCGAGCGTATCGGTATCAACTACCTCTGCGGAATCATTTTTTTGAGAGCGACCGCACGAAACGGAAGCCAACAGAAGTGACACTCCGCAGCAAAAAAGGAAACAGTTTTTCAGTTGTGTCATTATTTAGTAAACTAATTGCGCAACGCGCTGCACGCTCTGCACGGCATTCATCGAGTAGAAATGGATACTCGGGACACCGGCGGCTTTGAGTTCGCGGGCCTGATGAGCGCACCATTCTACGCCAAGCGTGCGGGTATCGTCATTGGTCTGGCATTTCCGGAGCTCTTTGGCAAGATCTTCGGGGAAGTCAATGTGAAAAACGCGCGGCAGCATTGTGAGATGATTCATTGATGTAAGTGGTTTCAATCCGGGCACGATCGGAACATTGATACCGACAGCACGACAACGATCGACAAAATCGAAGTATTTGGCATTGTCGAAAAACATCTGAGTTACGACATATTCCGCTCCGGCATCTACTTTGGCTTTGAGCGCCAACAGGTCGGATTCGGGATTCATGGCTTCTTCATGTTTCTCGGGATACCCTGCAGTACCGAATGAGAACGGACGCGCATGTTCCATCATCGATCCGTCAAGGAAGTAACCTTCGTTGAAGCGATTGATCTGTTGTTGCAGTTCGATCGCGTACTGATGGCCATCCGGAGTGGCGATGAAGCGCGGATCGTTTTTCGATTTATCGCCACGAAGCACCAATAGATTAGATATGCCAAGGAACGATAGGTCGATGAGTTCGTATTCGATCTCACTTTTTGAAAATCCGCTGCAGATGATATGCGGAACAGTCGGGATTCCATAGCGGTTTTTGATCGCGGCTGCGATGGCTACGGAACCGGGGCGTTTCCGCTCCAATACCTGACGGAAAAGACCTTCGCCCGTTTCTTTGTAGGCGATCTCGGTGCGGTGAGTCGTGATGTTTATATATGCGGGATTGAATTCTTTCAGTTTGTCGATGGTGTTGAACACCGATTCGATGTTATTTCCTTTTAGAGGAGGAAGCACTTCAAATGAAAAAGCGGTTTGCGTATTGCTTTTTAGAATTTCAGCTACAGTCATTTTTTACAAAATCTTTCTTGTTAGATACGATGTGGATTGAGTAGGATGCAAATGCCGGACGAATCAGGACTGCATCTCTTTTTCGGAAACCGTTTTTTCCTGTATTTCGGTAAGACCTCCGGAAAGAATAAACTTCATTGCTTCGGATGAAGAACATTTAAGCGGGGTCACATAAGACGACGGAACAATAATCACGTTGCCCATGAACGCATACGAATCGGGCATATAGACTGAAACCTTATCGTCGGTTATGCCCAAACGCGACAAATCATGTTGCGTAATGAATCCGAGTAATTGCAATTGAGAATCGGGTGATACCCGGAACGTAACGGGGTTTGTGAATTTCTTCCCTTTCCCGACGAAGGCCGACAAAACATCCCGAATGGCTGAATAGACCGAATTGATAACCGGAATGCGGGAAATGGCGCGATTGATCGCGTGCATCGCCTGTCGGGAAAAATAAGTGCTACCGATGAACCCAGCCAATGTGATTACAGCCAGCGTGATCAGCAGCCCTATACCCGGAATCCGGAATCCGAAAAGGACTTCAGTCCATTCGTTGGTCACATCATTAATGAACAGAAACGCGAGAGATACGATGTAAATAGTAAGACCTACGGGTACGACATAAATCAATCCCTGCATAAAGTTGCTAATCAACTTCGAGAAAAAATCTTTCATTAATGTGGTATTTTTATCTTTTTGACGGTCGAAGACGGGGATGAGAGAGTTGCCTGACCTATTGAAATAGCAAATATAAATCTTTTTGACCGTTTATTCGTTGGGTGATTAAAAAGATTAACTTTGTGTTTATGAATATGATATTATTTATTTTATAAATATTAAAAAAAATGAGCGAGATTGAATGGTCTAAATTATCCTTCGGCTATATGAAGGCACCTTATAACGTGCGCTGCACGTATAAGGACGGTAGATGGGGCGAGCTAACCGTTAGCGACTCCGAGTACGTAAACATTCATATGGCAGCTACGGTTCTGCACTACGGACAGGCCGGATTTGAAGGAATGAAAGCATTCCGTGGACAAGACGGCAAGATCCGAGTATTCCGCATGGATGAAAACGGAAAACGCCTAATCAGCACATCCGAAGGGATCATGATGGCAGAGTTGCCACTAGAGCTTTTCGAAGAGGCTGTTATGAAAGTAATTAAGTTAAACGAGCATCTGGTACCTCCTTACGAGTCGGGAGCATCGTTGTATATCCGTCCGGTATTGTTTGGATCGGGACCTCAGGTAGGAGTGAAACCTGCCAACGAATATGAATTCATCATCTTCGTGATGCCGGTAGGACCTTACTTCAAAGAGGGATTCAAAGCGACTCCATTCTGCATTCTACGTCATTTCGACCGCGCGGCACCATACGGAACCGGTCGTTTCAAAGTGGGCGGAAACTATGCGGCAGGTTTGAAAGCGGGCGAAGAAGCTCACTCGAAAGGGTATTCGGCTGTATTGTATCTGGATGCACGCGAAAAGAAATATATTGATGAATGCGGACCGGCGAACTTCTTCGGAATACGTGGAAACAGCTATATCACACCGAAATCAGAATCGATCCTACCATCCATCACCAACAAGAGCTTGATGACGATCGCTGCGGATATGGGAATGCAGGTTGAACAGCGTCCGATCGCGGTAGAAGAGCTTAAGACGTTTGAAGAAGCGGGTGCTTGCGGAACAGCAGCGGTTATCAGCCCTGTATCCCGTATTGACGATCTTGACGATAACATTACGTATGAATTCTCAAAAGACGGTGAACCAGGACCGGTTTCGAAAGAACTATATACTCGCCTAAGAGCGATTCAATATGGTGACGCTCCGGATAAATTCGGTTGGATCACCATCGTGGAATAATCATTGAAGAAACATTCTCTTTCTATATGAAAGCCGTTT
>CAMTOW010000282.1 GCA_947074245.1 uncultured Bacteroidales bacterium
GATCGATTTCATATACCAAGCATCTTTTTGAGTCAATCAAGGAGATGCTTTTTTATTGATACATCTACTCTACTTATCAAAGAAGATGAATCTCTCAAAACGAAAAATTAAGAAGATCCATTTCAGATCGACAAACTCTTCAGGATATAAGTAGATGGCTACTTATGAAAAATCCCTTCTTTTAGAAATGAGAGAAATTACTCTTTCTAAAAGAAGGGATATTTATTTGTGGTTTCCGAAAAAAAATCTTTCGAAAATCATTCGTCATAAAGAACAGATGTAAAGCGAAGCATAAGACTTTAGCATCTATCGAACCAGCGGGTTTCGATACGTCAAGCCTAATGTCGGCAATCCCTGACAGAAACGATTATTCCGCAGGAGCTTCTTCTTCAGCTTCAACCGAAAAATCGTTGTTTCCAGTCTGAATCAAAAGGTTGTACCAAGTGATCAGTTTCTTGATATCGCTCGGATAAACGCGATCGCGGTCGAAGTCGGGCAATACGTCTGCAAACCATGTGCGAAGCTGATCCGCAGTAGATTTAGTCGTAATCGAAGCAACAGCACCATTTTCTTTCGCTTTTACAGCTTCCATAACTTCAGCAAGAGGTTTTTCGCCTTCGTTGGTAAACATCGCGATATCAGCCAAAGAAATCACTTTATCGTGAGCATAAGCAGGCTGTCTTTTACCTGACTCCAGCGATTCAACGATCAACATATTTTTTCCTCTTGAAACAAGCTTGAACAATCCCGGTTTTCCAGAAATTGAAAGAATATTATTCAACATATCATATTCGTATTTAGTGTGGATATTTCTTTTTCAATGCGCAAATGTACTATTCATGAAGTAAAAGAGCAACATAAAACCTAATTTTGAAGTAATTTATCAAGGATCGGAGCTTCTTTATTTCGCAAAAAAGCATCTTATCCGTTATTTTGACAGACATGATCACCCTGAATCAAACGATCATTCGAACTGCGTACAGACAGACGCGAGCGCATCTTCCACTTGCCGGATGATTGAATTATTCCCATCGTTGTGTATCACCAGAGAAGCCAGTTTTTCTTTTTCCTCCTGACTCATTTGAGCATGAATACGCTCTAAAACCAAATCGGATGTGATGTGATCGCGCAACATCACCCGACGAATCCGAAGATCCAACGGGGCAGAAACCGTCCAAACCTGATCGAGAAGATGATATAATCCGGATTCGAACAAGATTGCCGATTCGAGAAAAACCAATGGAGACCGGGCCTTGTCACACCACTGAATAAAATATTCGCGTACGGCAGGATGGACAATCGAATTCATTCGCTGTAAGGCATTCTTATCATTGAAAATAACAGAAGCCAGATAAGCGCGATTCAAAATCACTTCCTGAAATGTTTGCGGACCGAACTCCTCAATCAAACGAGCTCTCAGTGAGATATCTTCATTCATCAATCTTTTCGCTTGGGAGTCGGTATCGAATACGGGATAACCCATTATGCTTAACAGATGAGAAACGATCGATTTGCCAGTACCGATTCCTCCGGTTATTCCTATTTTAATCATTGATATCTTTTTGTTCGAGAATAAATTCGACACTATCCGGATTGACGCGGATATTGGTCACATTGTCGGGGGCACGCATGATCTTCACGGGAACTTTATTGCCCTGAGCCTGGCGAATCTCATTGTAGTCGATAGCGACTTCGAATAGTTCGGGAAATATATCCCGGAATGCATTCAAACCCACGAAACAAGATAGCTGGACTGTTCCGGGAAAAGTACGCAACGTCAAAGAATCGGGCACTCCGAGAAGTTCGAGAGGCAGACTCATCCGTTTTTCGGTATATTCTTCCACCGGAATCGTGACTTCCACCTGAGATGGGATCACTTTCGAGCCATACTCCTGAAGCAGACTCACCCGCGTGGTAACGGTATCGGTAAGATTGGTCAGAACCAGCTTCTGCGTAGAGATATCATGGATCGTATCGAGCATTTCGCGCGGAGCATAGATCAATACGGAATCGGGAGAGATCCGAAACGGTTTTCCGATCTGAGCCTGAGGAGCCGAAGAGATGTCGCTCTGGAGAAGAACAGGGATTTTTTTGCCTTTCTGTTCCGAATAGTAGATCGAAAGCGTATCGGGAGAAAGAGATACTACGGACGAGCCGATGTTCAACTGTTTTTTCAGCAAAGCCATCAACTGCTCGTTGCGAATCTGGATCACTCCTTTTTTATTCTGATATTTTTTAAAGTCGATTTGTATGGGCTGAAACTTATTGCTGAAGGAGTAATTCAGAAGAATAATCCCTTTGTCGCGCAAACGCATGCCAATATGATCGGGCAGGACATTGGTAATGACGACCTGTTCGGGTATATTGGTATAAGTTACAGGCACAGAGAAGTTTGCCTCTCCTTCTTCATTCATGGACTGGAGAACCCAAAACAAGAAGGATAGCGATAAAAAGAACAAGAAGGTCAATAACTCCCTGCTTTGAGCTTTGCTCAAAAAGTTACTGACCTTCTTGTATAAATATCTGATAGTGGTTTTTATATCACTTCGTCTCAGCATGAGAAAAACGATTTATTATTTTCCTTGCTGTGCATCCGCGATGCTCTGATAGATAGAGTCTTTAGAGATGCGGATTGTCACATCATTGGCAATTGTCAAAATAATCGAATCATCTTTGATTTCTTTGATTTTACCATAGATACCTCCGGCTGTGATCACCTGATCGCCAGGTTTCAAACCTTCGCGGAATTTTTTAATTTCTTTCTGGCGTTTTGCCTGCGGACGGATCATAAAAAAGTAAAATACGGCTACAATCGCAATAATGAAAACGATATTCATAGCAGCTCCTCCTCCGGCCTGACCCTGTAGGGCAGCTTGCAGAAAAATTGTGAGTAGGTTCATAAATCAATGGTTTAATATTATTTGTATTAATTTGTTTTAGCCTTGCGCCTACCACAAATGTAATAAAAAATAAATTAATCCTTATTAATCTCTCCCTCTTTTTTTAGTCGGGTTACGATGCCATCGAGGATACCATTGATGAACTTACCACTACGTTGCGTACTGTAAGATTTGGCGATTTCGATGTATTCGTTGAGCGACACTTTTACAGGAATAGAAGGGAACGAAAGGATTTCGGCCAAACCGACAATCATAATGACATTATCCATGAAGGCGATACGCTCAAGATCCCAGTTTTTGGTACCGTTTTCGATCAGTTCTTGCAGGCGAGGCGCATCCAAGATTGAACGACGGAATAGTTTTTTAGCAAATTCACTGTCTTCAGAATCCTTAAACATCGGCAACAACTGCTCTTCTTTCGCATCTTCACGATAACGTTTGATGGTTTTGAGAACGAAAGTACCGATAATCTCCAAATCGTCATTCCAGTATAAGCTCTGATCTTCGAGAACTTCGCTCAAGAATTGATTCGGGATAATTATGTTTTTGAAGATATTTCGCCAGAAATCACGATCGGCATCGAAGCTGTCGGTTTCGGCATTCATATAATTCTGATAGATTTCGGATGCCAAAATTTCGTCGAGAAGAGCTCTGACAAAATCTGACTCATTGACCCATGATAGTTTCTGCTGAGCCGTATAATCCTCGAGTTGAGGGTCGTTGCGAAGAGCCGCAATGAAACGATTGTCTACAAAACGAGTATTCGGATTCAATTCTTGGGCGGAAGGCATGTATTTCGCTCTTGCAGTTTCGAGTCTCTTTCTTTGTAAATCGGTTACTTCAATCATCAGCAAAAGCAAGTAATGATAGAGGTCATACGCTTTTTCAAGTGAGAAGAACAATTCTTTCTCTGTTGCATTCATATCTTTATCCCCTTTCAAATAGGAATAAACGATTTGAACCACCTTTATTCGAATCAAAATTCTGTTTACCATCGTTTTAATGAGCTACGTTATATTTTTTGAGATTGCAAAGTTACTTCATTTCTATTTCACAGAAAAGAGAGCCCTACTCTTTTTACACACAAAAAATATGCCCTAATGTTTTTTATAATCTTT
>CAMTOW010000283.1 GCA_947074245.1 uncultured Bacteroidales bacterium
GGGCATGACGTAGTTCCAGTCGTCCGCGTTCGGTCGTGTAGCTTAAAAATGCCCGATACCCGTCGACGACGGTTACGAAATTACCGAGTGTATCGTCGTGTTTGATGTCCATATCTTTTCTATGTAGTAGAGACAATTTACAAAAAGCCGCCCTTCCCGATATTCGGGAAGGGCGATTTTAACATCATCCTAACACGTCGTAAGGATTTTAACGACGTATAACCTCTACGCTTTCTAGCAACAGGCTGCTGCCCGGAGCGCCGCCATACGTTTCGCCGAGGTTGCTCGATTGAAACACAATTCCGAGTTTATAGTTTTTCGTCGGATCATAAACTCGTCCGCCGACCGGTTTAAACGAAAACGTGGTTGTTTTCCAATACACTTCCCCTCCCGTCTGTTCCGCTTTCAAAATCACGTTCTCCGATTTCTTCAACTGAGCGAACGAAAGCATCTCATCGCCTTCGGCTTCAAACAAGACGGCGACCATTCGATAATTATCCACCGTTGTTTTTGAATATTTCACCGTTTCCCATTCCTTATCCGGTTTGGAACAGGTATAGCAACTGTCTCCCTCCACATATCGGAAGGTAACCCGCATTTTCTTCGGCTGAGCGGGGAACGGTATTCCAAGCTGTACGCTGTTAAGCGGAGTGTCGCGCGTTGGTGTGAATTTTCCGGTAAACAACATCCCCATCGTAATGGCCGGATACGAAAGAATGTTCTTGGCCGAATCGCTAGATTGTCCGTTAGAGTTTACCGTCTGTATCAAGGCGCATTGTTTCAGATTCGGCAGATTCTTTTGATAAGGAGCTCCGGTATAGTAGATGGTATCGTTCATACTTTTGTTCATCAGATAAACGGCCGCGTTCGACGTCTCCCACACGGAATTGGCTGGTAGTTTATAGTATTGATCCGGAAAAGTCGCGTTCGGGTCATGTTGAGTCAGCGTCCACTCCTCTTCGAATGTATAACGTCTTTTTCGGGCTGGGACGATTGTATAAAACATTTTATTGATCTGATCATCGGCCAATACCGTAAATTTTACCGGTTCGCTCAAACTCACCTCCGCTCCCTCTTCCAGATTGGTGGTGGCTTTATCCGAGATACGCAGCGTTGGCGTAAAGCGGATCGCGGAGATCGCGTCATCGCTCATCTCGTCGGAGAAAAACACTTCGATCGTCGTTCCGTTTATCTCAGCACCGAGTATTTGGGAATGATCTACCGAGAAAGACAGAACATCCGCCGCCTCGCTATCATGATCTTCAGTAAGAAGTTCGCCCGAGAACTCGCCAATGAGCTGTTTCTGATCGGGAGTATGAACTTGAAAAGACAGAATTCCGTCACGGACGGTACCCGTAACCGAGACTTCCATCGTTTTGTTTTCATGCAATCGGATCGTTTCATCGTTCGCGACGAAATGATAACCGCTCTCGGTTTCTTGAATCAAGGCGTTGGTGAGTTTCAAATCGCCCACGCGGAGGTCATTTAACGAAAAGTTTCGCATCTCCAGGGAGATCCGTTGCTCGCCCGATGCGATTACGCGTACTTTTTGCAGCATCGGCGTAGATCCGCTGAGTGATAAAGAGCCTTTGTATAATCCTTTGACGGCTGTTGGAACTATATTTAATTCGGGATTCTTTTCAGAACATCCGATAAGACAGAAACAAATCAGTAAACAGGATACGATTAGGTTCGGGATTCTATTCATTGCGATTGGAATGATTAATAGGATTCTTGATTACGCAAATTTAAAAATAAACGGTTGCGTTCTTTATCCTTTGTTGGGGATTCTTTACTGAAAAAGGCGCTTTTCTCGTTTCGATTGACTTTATTTCTTGTTTGTAAGGTTATGCTGTATATTTTATTTAAAATAAATGGAATGGGTCTTTAATATGTTGATTTTTACAGAAATTCTATGTCATGCGTTAAAGAAAAACCGAGTCTTGAATTTATTCCATAGTTTTGCACCTCTAAAATAAAAGAATTTATCAATTGCTATATATTATGCTGTTATTTTTAAAACGTTTCGTGCCTTTGTGTATTGTTTCACTGTTGCTTTTATGTATCGGATGTATCCAGGAAGAAGCTCCCAATGCCGAATGTGATATCATATCCGCTTTTTTAAATAGCGATGCTCAGACCAATGCACCGGTCATTGAAAACGACATCATCACGTTTTATGTGAAACCGACGATCAATTTCGACGGACTGGCTCCCGAATTCGAACTGACGCACGGAGCATCCATCTTTCCCGAAAGCGGAACCGAACGCGATTTCTCTACGCCACAATATTATACCGTCACATCGGAAGATAAGAACTGGAGCAAGACTTATCAGGTGCGCTTCTATGCCAACGGTCTGCGTCCTCAGTTTCATTTCGAAAATTTCGAATTGAAAGACTCGGTGAAAAATCGTTTCTATGTCTTCTATGAAGAGGATCTTTTTCAAAAACAATATGTATGGGCTACCGCCAACGAAGGGTATAAGATCAACAATCAGTCGGCTTCGGAAGATGAATACCCATCGGTAGTGGAGCCGAACGGTTATATCGGCAATGGTGTAAAACTGGTTACCCGAAGCACGGGTGCGCTTGGCAATATGGTTAAAATGCCGATTGCGGCGGGCAATCTCTTTCTGGGTAAATTCAATGTCAAAAACGCGATGAGCGATCCGCTTGGCGCTACCCAATTCGGCACTCCGTTCACCCTGCGCCCGCAGTCAATGCGAGGATGGTATAAATATCAACCGGGGTTCGTCGTGAAAGATAAAAACAACAAAGTGCTCGACAAGATTGATCAGTTCGACATTTATGCGGTGCTATACGAACCGACTGAAGATATGCCTTACCTCAATGGAGGTAATATTCTGACAGACAATTCGATCGTAGCGGTGGCTCGTGTCGAAGATCGGATGCATGGCGACGACTTCGTTTATTTCGATATTCCATTCGTTTATAGAGACGATAAATTGATCGACGAGGAGAAGTTGGCTGACTTCAAATATCATTTGGCCGTAATATTTACTTCGAGTATAAACGGAGCTTATTTTGAAGGCGCCGTAGGCAGCACGCTTGTTGTGGATGAAGTGGAAATCGTCTGCCAACAGACGCCGTAAACGGAGAGCGTTCCTTCTGGAATGACACATCTCTCCTTCGGATTATCTACACTATTAATTAATTGACTTCGCTGAAATGAAAAAAATCATATCGCTTTTATTTCTTGTTTCTGTTTTTTCGGCAACCCTGTTTGCCAACGAGCCTGCTGCGCCCGAAACGATTCCGGATCGCAGTTCCGGATTGATCCGCTCGTCGCTGAAAGGTCTTGAATACAGGCTCAAAGCCGGACTGAATGTGGGAGGAACATCCCCGCTTCCGTTACCGAACGAAATCCGAAAACTCAACAAATACGACCCGACCCTGCAGATCGCGATCGAAGGGGATGTCGTAAAATGGTTTACTCCGCGCTGGGGTCTTTTGGTGGGTGCTCGTCTTGAAAACAAAGGAATGAGGACGGATGCCAATGTAAAGAACTATGGAATGAAGATGATTGCCGAAGACGGTGGTAAAATGGAAGGATACTGGACCGGAAACGTTGTGACAGAAGTTCAGAACTCATATCTGTCAATTCCGGTTGCCGCGCTTTGGAAACCATCTCCTCGCTGGGAACTGAAAGGTGGTGCATTCTTTTCTTATGTGACCAAAGGGCATTTCTCGGGTCATGTATACGAAGGATATCTCCGCGAAGGCGATCCGACGGGTACCAAGGTGGAATTCGAAGGCAACTCCATCGCCACGTATGATTTCTCTTCCGAATTACGAAAATTCCAATGGGGCGCTGAATTGGGTGCTCAATGGAGAGCATACAAACACCTAAGCATTTATGCCGATCTTACCTGGGGGTTGATGGATATCTTTAAAAGTGATTTCCGAACCATCTCGTTTGATATGTATCCGATCTATATGAATTTCGGATTCGCATATATTTTCTAAAAGAAGCATACTACATAACAAAAGG
>CAMTOW010000284.1 GCA_947074245.1 uncultured Bacteroidales bacterium
ACCTGTTCGGTCAGATTTTGTAAGGCGATTCCGTTCACTTCCACTTCGTCGGTCAGATCGCTCAGATTGCTTCCGATCGTATCGACCACTCCCGACAGCTGCGTTACGGTAGCGACCAGCTGTTCAAACGCCTCGAGCGGTGTCAAGTGATCCAGATTCATTGCCAGCGGGACCACCTTCGCGCTCCACACATTATTCACTCGAGTAATAAAGATCGAAGCCGGCGCCTGCGCGGGCGTGATGGTTACGGAGGTCCGTCCGAAATTCGTATAGACATACGTCCCTGCCTCGGTTTGTGAGGAGATATACGACAGATTCCCCTTTATATCGGGTTGCGGTCCTGCCGAATCCGGTGCGATCATTCCCATAAATACGCTTCCCGTCTGATCCACCAGACTCTCAGCGATGCCCAGAATCTCCAGAAACAGTTCCCCTTCTACCTTGTTGTCAACGCCTCCGGGTCGTAATATGTCCATCACCTGCAGCGTGGCCATTTGGGTTAATTGAGCTATGCTTTTAGCCATATTAGTTATATGTTTCGTTAAATGTTTCATTATGCAGTCTCGTCGGATAAAACAGCGTCGGCAAATACCCTGACCCTGTTTCCATCGGCTCTACCGATAAGAGATAAGATTTCGGTTCGTTCACCCGCAGGGGCAATTTCTCACTGCAAGAGATCAGCACCCTTTCCCGCAGATCTTCCCGTATCCAATAGATCTCTTCGCTACACAGCATCGCTTTCAGAGCGTTCAGCGATGAGTCATGCAGATATCCCGTCTGAACCTCATACTTTTCGGCGATCCCCTTCGCTGCTCCCGTCGATACATACGATCCGGTCTCCGGTTCAGACCGTGCCGATTCACTCCGGGCCACGGTGGCCGTCCCCGATACATCCGTTCCGGTAGCCAGGAATCGCTCAAAGATCCCGAAGCAGTTCCGGAACTCAAACAGGTTCGGATCTTCCGAATCCGGATCCGGATCGATCGTAAATCCTAGCGATTCCGTATCATGCCGAAACCATACCGATTTCGCTCCGTATTCCGCCACGTTCACGATCATCGGCATCAGATATACCGTATGGATCGATGTGCTTTTCTTATCTCCGCCGATCCGGATCCGATCTCCCAATCCGACGATCATCACCGGCATCACCTCCGATTCATACAGCCGGATATCCGTTCCGTTGCTGCGCACCGAGCTCGTCCAGTTGCCGTTGTAATCCAGAAACTTCGCCGTTACCAATCCGAGATGATTCGCTTCCAGATGCCGCACGTTCCGATTGTCGAGTCGACCGTACGCTCCTTTCCATTCGCAACCGACGGGCTCGGCATCTTCGGCGGTTATCGTTACCCGCACGGCCACGAACAGTTCCGGACGAATCGCATACATCTCCGTCATCCATCCGTAATATGCCGGCGCATCCTGATAAGCGGCGATGATCTCGTGCAGATCGATCTGAGCGATACCCGACCGGTTCAACTGGAAAGGAGCGGAATAAACCCGCTCCCCGTTCATCTCCATATCAAGACGCACCCGAAGCCCCGCGGCCGCCCCCTCCGCGCTCCAGGCTTCCAGTTCAAGCAATACGGGATTGCCGCTCAGTCCGATCAGGTGCGGTCTTATCTTCGCACGAATTTCAATAGGTTGAGTCGCCATAGCAAAAGGATTGTCATTAGGCAGATCAGCAATACGCCGAGCCATGGCGAAAGCATCCGGGAGGATCTTTCTTTTTCCACGGTCGTCTTTTCCCGATCCTGCCGGGTTATCGTTGTTGTTTTTTCAAGCCATGCCGGCACCGATATCCGCGCCGAATCCCGATGTTCGACGGTATGGTTCAACATCCCGTCCGTTCCGATCCAGGCGGTCGATGTCACCAGTCCGGTCTCGATCCGGCTCGTATCGGCCGATCGGTTCGCTACGGCGGTCGGCGGCAAAGCCACGTTCATGATCGTATCTTTCCGGCTGACGATCGTCTCCCGATATTCCGTTTCCACGGCGGTATGGGTGCTTTCGATACTCTTTTTCACGCGACACCCGCATAAGACGCCCAGTCCGAGCATCATCCAGACCATCTTTCTCATCCCGCGAAGTATTGGATCTTATCGCCCGAAAAGTTCGCCAGATCGAAATGCACCCAGGATACGTTTTTCTCCAGCCGGATATTATGCGGCAAAAGATGTTTGTTCGCTTCGATCTTCTTGCGGGCTTGTTCGGCGGTCATCCCTTCCGGAATGAAGTCAAACCCTTTGCCCAGCACGTGAGAGGACAGATATGCCCTGTTTTTAGCCGTTTTCTCTTTTACCAATGCGCACAAGTTGCAGCGCAATCCGCGTTGCGTGACGCTTCCCTGATTGATAAACATCCTTACGTTCAGGATCTTCGTCCGGATCACGTACAAGGTCTCCAGCGCGCGCGGATCCATAAAGCCCCACGCCTGGTTCTCCGGATACTGCAGCGAATGCGGACACACCAATTCACTGATCTTAAATACTTTCTTAAACTTCTCCATAATGTGATAATTTAGATTTCAACGATTCGTTTTCTTTCGTCAATTTTTCGTTCTCTCGTTCCAGCAGTTCGATCCGGGCGTCTTTCGTAACCAGCGTCGCGCGCAACTGAGCCACCTCGATAAGCGCGTTTTGAAGTTCGCCGCTCATGGCGATGAACTTCTCCTGCAGGTCGTCACACTGTTTCAAAAGTGTCCCCGATGCCTCCAATTTGATACTCAGCGCTTTCTGCTTGTTATCCAGATCCATGGATTCGGCTTCCGCATACGCCTTCTGTTTGCTTGCAGAAAAGAAGATGAACTGGAAGATGTTCGAACAGGCGAACAACCCCGACAGGATAGGCCATATATGATCCGACAGGAACGGTCCGACCGATAATAAGATATTGCTCATAATGGTTGTCTGTGATGAATTCTATGATCACAAATATGGTAGGTTCTTTCCGATGGCATGAGGACAAAAAAAAGCACTCATTCCGCAATGGAAGAGTGCTTTAAGATCATACCTTCTTTACTTTGAAACCGATGGTCGCCTTTCCGTTTATCAGTCCGCTCGTCGGGCCTCCGATCGTTCTGTACCAGACTCCGGCATAAGTGCGTTCATAAGCCAGGGCGCTGCCGCCCGTGGGGTAATCGCGATAATCCGCTTCGGTGGCGGTATCCAGATAGATCGTGTCCGGATCGGTGCTCCATTCCGAAAAGGTAAGATTCGCCACATCATGGCCCGGTATGTCATACGTTCTGGAGATCACCCACTGATAGGAAGGCAATTCTCCGAAGGCGCCCTGCTCCGTTTCTACCGGATCATCATACGGATCGATACCGTACAACGACATTTCCACCATTCCCTCGCCGATTCGGTATCGCATCGAATCCAGCAGGTAGTTGCGCCCGCTCAGGTAGATCCGGGCGCAGCTCCTCAGGTTGATCTTCTCCGGTTCGGTCAGCTTCATCGTCACCGTTATTTTGGCGAGCGCATTGCGGCGCAAATAATCATTCCACCGATAAAACTGATTGAACAGTCCTTTCTCGCCGTTGGGGAGCAACGACAAAGGCACGTCGCCATACGCCCAGTCATACATATCCGTAATCGCTCCGTTGTTGAACAAGCCTGCGAAAGCGATCATCACCGGCAGTTCGTTCTCCTCGGCGGATGCTTCGTCTTGGTCCGAATAGACGATCACGCTCTTCACATTGCGCGCTCCTCCGATATACATCGTCATCTTATCCGATGGCGATCCCGGTTCTACATAGGTATCCAACACGGGTTGTTTCCCTTCGATCACGATCTCTTTCACGCCCTCCGTTCCTTCCGAAATGAAATCTCCGCCCAGATTCGCCTGCGGGACCGCCGTAAACCGATCCGCCTTTACCGACATCCGATAGATATATCCGTTCATCGGATGATAAAACCAGGGGATGTTACACGTCGGCGTATACTGGGTGGTGGTCAGCACATCCGATCTTCGATACAGCCGTTCCGTCTCCGGGTGTT
>CAMTOW010000285.1 GCA_947074245.1 uncultured Bacteroidales bacterium
GGTTTGTATATGCTTATTTTAACGGGGCAAACATTCATTGTGTGCAAAAAGATTATCAATCCGAAATCTATGATCTGGATAAGGCAATCGAGCTGGATGGCGATTTAGCGGAGGCCTATTTTAATCGAGGGTTGGTTTATATCTATCTCGGACAAAACGCTAAAGGAATTGCAGATTTAAGTAAAACGGGAGAATTGGGAATGATCGGAGCTTATAATCTTATTAAAAGAGTGAGCGAATAGTATCAGAGCAAAGATCCTTAACAATCATTGGAAAAAAGGGAAGTTTCATTCGTGAAACTTCCCTTTTTTTTGCTTTTAATCATAAAATCAAAAAATAAATGTTGAATATTTTAATCAATTAATAAAATTATATATATTTATCTATTGACGATAGGTGAATAGTAGAATGTTAAAATAAATAGCCGCAAAGCCGGATAAATAGATTAAAATCTCACATAATTAATTATTGTCTTATGAAAAAGTTACTTCTATTCGTAATGTGTCTGATGGGCTTCAGTGCCTATATGAACGCACAGATTCCTTCGGTATCTTTGAAAAACATCGAAGGAAAAACAGTAAATACGTCCGCAATCACAAAGACGGGTAAGCCAGTGATCATCAGTTTTTTTGCGACTTGGTGCAAGCCTTGTCAGCAAGAATTGAAAGCGATTCATGAGGTTTATGCCGACTGGCAGGATGAGACAGGCGTGGAAGTGATCGCCGTATCAATCGATGAAGCTCAGAACGTAGCAAAAGTGAAGCCATTGGTAGATGGTTTCGGATGGGAATATGAAGTGTTGTTAGATACAAACGGAGAGTTCAAACGCGCTATGGGCGTGAATATGATTCCGGCAGTATTCGTTGTTGATGGTAATGGTAAAATAATATCATCACACAGCGGCTACACGCAAGGTTCAGAAAAAAAACTAATCGAAGAAATACGAAAACATACTGCTGCTAAGTAAAAATATTTTCTATGAATTTAAAATATTGGGGAAAACTGTGTGCTGCTTTCGCGATGATGTCTCCCATTATTGCACAAGCTCAAGATAAAATACCGATTACGCTTCAAGGGAGTTTACAAGCAGATGTTTTGTTTCCGGAAGAAGACGATGCGATTCAATCGGGTGTATATAAAGATAAAGTGCTGGCAAATGCTTATTTAAGTTTGAATCTTCAAAGTACCTATGTAAAAGCAGGAGGGCGACTTGAATATCTGGATCATCCGCTACCCGGATTTGAACCCGATTTTCAAGGATGGGGTGTCCCTTATTTTTATGTGACGGGTAAATTCAAAAAAATGGCTCTGACTATCGGCGATTTTTATGATCAGTTCGGATCGGGGTTTATTTTCAGAACATACGAAGAGAGAAGCCTCGGTATTGATAATTCATTGCGTGGAGCGCATTTGGCCGTTGATTGCGTCGAAGGCGTGAGAATCCGAGCCTTAGGTGGTAAACAGCGCTATTATTGGGATCATAACGATAGTTATATCTGGGGAGGTGATGTAGAGGTGAATCTTGACCAATGGATCAGTAAACTTCGTGAACACCAGACCTATCTGTTACTGGGAGGTTCATATGTAGGTAAGCATGAGAAAGATCAGTTGATACAGGTGCCGGTTGACGAACAGATGAAAAAGCTGAATCTGCCCTTGAACGTAGCTGCATTCGACTTCAGAGCCAAGCTTCAGAAAGGCGGGTATAGCGTATTCGCCGAGTATGCACATAAGATCAATGATCCATCATTCGATAACGGATACATTTACAAAAACGGGAATGCGTTTTTGCTTTCAGGGTCCTATTCACAACGAGGAATGAGTATGTTGGTACAGGCGAAACGCAGTGACAATATGTCGTTTCGAAGCCGTCGGGATATGCAAGGTACGTCTTCGTTCATAAACCATCTTCCAGCCTTTTCAATGCAACATTCCTATTCTTTGGCAACCATATATCCTTATTCGACACAACCGATGGGGGAATGGGCGTTTCAGGGAGAGTTCGGATATACATTCAAACGTAAAACACCACTTGGGGGGAAATATGGAACCTTCGTAAAAGTGAATTACGCTCATATCCGCTCTTTGGATAAGGATTTTGTAACAGAAGGAGATTTAAAGGGAACCGATGGATATACATCCGGATTTTTTGATTTCGGAAAAGATCTTTATTATCAGGACTTGAATATCAGTATTGAGAAAAAGATCACTAAGGATGTGAAATTGAACGGTACGTATATTTTTCAAAAATACAATCCTGTCATCGTGAAACACGATGAGGATATGGTGAAATCTCATATTTTTATCGCTGAGGGACGATTTACTTTAGCCCCGAAATTGATTCTTCGCGCAGAACTACAATATTTATTGGCAAATAAATATAAAGGAGACGAAGAGGATATTTTGAAACGGTCGAATCAAGGTGACTGGATGTTCGGTCTTGTTGAACTTTCCATTTTGCCCTATCTGATGGTATCCTTCTCGGATATGTATAATAATGGAGATTCAAAACTACATTATTATATGGGGAACGCCGTATTTACCTATCGATCTAATCGACTTCAAGTGGGTTATGGACGAACCAGAGCCGGATATAACTGTTCGGGAGGCGTATGCCGTATGGTGCCAGCGAGTCGGGGATTTCAGATGTCTTACAGCTTTAATTTTTAATGAATGAAAAAACTGATGATATTACTTACGGGTGCTTTCGCAATAAGTGCTTGTGACATGATAGATGAAAATGACCGCTTTAAAGATGTCGATCTTGATATAGATAGTAGTAAACGAGTGCTACTTGAAGACTTCACCGGACAAGAATGTGTGAACTGTCCGGCTGCAGCTCAAATTGCTGCGAACTTGAAAAGCGTTTATAAAGAAAATCTGATATTGGTAAGTATTCATGCCGGATCATTTTCCCGACCGACATTGCGAACTCCTGAAGGAACCGAGTATGACTCGAAGTTTCATCCGCAAGAGATGGGATATCCAGCAGGAATGATAAATCGAACCTCATTCGGAGGAACTTTGGTCTTTACGAATCCTGATACCTGGAACGTATATGTCATGGAGGAACTTAAGAAGGAGGTATTCGTAGATTTTACGATGAAAGCGATGTATGACGCGGATAATATGACCGTGCAGGTCAGTGCTGAATTTATCAGTGAGCAGCCATTAAGCAACGTTAATTTTCAATTATGGTTGACGGAAAGCAAGATTATAGCACCGCAGAAAAGCGTTAATCCGGATGGATCCGTTGCGACCATTAAAGATTACGAACATAATCATGTATTGCGAGGTGCCGTTAACGGTACATGGGGAGAAGCAGTCCATTTATTAGGAGGGCAAACTACGGAATATCTATCTCCTGAATATACTTTGAATAAGAAATGGGTTGCCGAAAACATGGAAGTGATCGGTTTTATCTATAATACTTCAAACAATGAAGTGCTTCAGTGTCTGGAAATTCCATTGATCAAGGCAGAACATTAAATAAAACAATCATTTTAAAAATAAATTCTATGAAAAAACAATTACTATTTGCAGCTGTGTTGCTAGGAGCTACTTCCGTAAGCGCACAATCATTTAAATTTACAAATGAAAACGGAGAGTTGCCTCATAACGCAGAGATTACCGTTACGGATGTAGAGTTAGAGAACTGGGGTGATGATGAGGATCCGTTTTGGATGTGTAATATGGAATCCGGTTTGCATCTGTCTAATTTTACAGAAAATACTCTTGACGGGAAAGTGACTGTCGTATTTGAAACTCCGGCAATCGGATCGAGCAGCCTGATGTTTTGTGTTAGCTCTTGTATTCCAGTAAGCACTAATTCTTCTCAAGATTTTACATTAGGACCCAATCAACAATATCCAGGTTTTCATATCGCTTATGCACCTGAATACGGAAATTATGGCAATACCAGATTGAAGTTTACCGTGACTAATAAAGCAGATCGGAAGAGCGTCGTGTAGGGAAAGAGTGTTAAGATTAGTGTAG
>CAMTOW010000286.1 GCA_947074245.1 uncultured Bacteroidales bacterium
ACATCCGCTCGAAAATCATTTCTGCATTTAGCGCGGATGTCGTTTTAATAAAGTTAATCACGATCAAAAACGTTAATACCGACACCTCCGAACTGAACGTGTTCGTCATTATATGACAGCACACCATGAACCGTAGAGAGATATTGACGGATCATCTGACGCAATGCGCCTGTTCCAGTTCCGTGAAGAATTCTTACACGGGCCATTCCAACCAGAATAGCATCGTCGATAAAGTAGGTTACTGCCTGTAACGCTTCTTCACCCCGCATCCCGCGGACGTCGATATCTTGTTTGAAATTCAGCTTCCGTTCGCGGATATCGTCTGCCGTAGTCGAACTGATATACGTTGATTTCGGCTGTTCGCGTTTGATCTGATTCTTGCTCATTTTCTCAAGCTTATCTGCTTTTACCGATGTTTTAAGCATACCGAAAGCAACGGTAATGTTTTTGCCATCCACTTCGAGAACTTCGCCGATAGACATCTGACCTTTAATGCGAACCGCATCGCCTTTTTCAATGACGTCGGGGCGGAACTGTTTGTTTTCTTTCTTTTCGGTCTGTTTGTTATTCTTGTTCTCATGACGCTCTTTGATCTTGCGGATCTTACGCTCGATCTTGTCGTCGATTTGAGTGACGTCTTCGATATCTTCGCGGAAAGAGGTCAATTTCTTTCGAATCTCTTTCGTGCGTTCTTTTTCCGCCTGAGCTTCGCGAATTTCGCGAATGGTATTTTCGATACGTGCATTCGCTTCGTTGACGATTCGTTCGGCTTCGGCTTTGGCCGCTTTCAGGATCTCTTTTCGTTGGGTATGCAGTTCGAGAATTTGTTTTTCGTAACGAGAACCAGATTCTTCCAATCTCTTTTCCTGAAGTCGGATATTCTGGCGTTTGCTTTCCCAATACCGTTTGTCGCGTACGATATCTTGAAGGTATTTGTCCATGTCGATGTAATCGGAGCCGACAATTTCGGACGCTTCGTTGATAAGCTCTTCGGACAAGCCGATTTTCCGCGCAATTTCGACGGCAAACGAACTACCCGGATTGCCCACCGCGAGTTTGAAAAGCGGCTGCATGTGGTGACGATCGTAAAGCATGGCTCCGTTGACGATCCCATCGGTATCTTCGGCGAAGTGCTTCAGGTTTTGATAATGAGTCGTGATCACCCCATACGCCATTTTTCGGTTGAAACGACCGAGCAGAGCCTGTGCAATCGCGCCACCGATCTGCGGTTCGGTTCCGCCACCGAACTCGTCGATCAAAAGAAGCGTCTTTTGATCGGCGTTGCGATCGAAAAACTTCATATTGGTCAGATGAGAACTATAAGTGGACAGGTCGTTTTCGATTGACTGCTCATCGCCGATATCAATGAATATGCTACTGAATATTCCGCAACGCGAGTTGGAATGCATCGGTACAAGCAATCCCGACTGAAGCATATATTGTAAAAGCCCTAAGGTTTTAAGACATACCGATTTACCACCGGCATTGGGACCGGAAATCAAAACGATGCGTTGCTTCTCATCCAACTCAATGTCGAGAGGTACAACTTTTTTGTTCTGTTTCTGCAAAGACAAGTAAAGAAGGGGATGGATCGCACCCCACCAACTCGTTAGTCTGGAATTTTCGACAACCGGTAAGCACGCGTCGATCATAATCGAGAAAGCTGCTTTAGCGCGGATGAAGTCGATATCTGCCAGAAACTCGTAAGAATAAAGGATATCTTCCGAATAAGGACGCACTTCGTTGGTGAATTCGGTAAGAATACGAACCACCTCACGGCGTTCTTCATTTTCGAGTTCACGTATTCGGTTGTTGGCTTCAACAACTTCTGCCGGTTCGATAAAGACGGTTTTTCCGGATGCCGATTCATCATGCACGATTCCTCGAATTTTCCGTTTGAAAGCCGGGGCAACGGGGATAACCAATCGGCCATCGCGCATGGTCGGCGCAATGTCTTTATCTACATATCCTTCGGCCTGTGCGCTGCGAAGAATGGATCCCAAACTGCGAGAGATTCCGCTCATGGTTGATGTGATTTCCCGACGAATACGGAGCAATTCGGGCGATGCCGAATCTTTGATGCGCCCGAATTTATCGAGAATGGAATCGATGCGTCCGATCAGCTGGGGGAATACGCAAATATTACCCGACAGATCACGGAGATAGGGATATTTAATCTCATCCTCGTCATCGGGATTCAGAAAACGGATAATAGCGCGGATGGTATCGAGAGAGCGGCGAAGGTCGAACAGTTCGGCTTCGTCGAGGAATGTACCTTCGATACGGATTTTTTTTATGGCAGGACGTACATCAAAGAAATAGTTGTCGGGAAATTCATCCTCGTCGCGAATGATCGAGACAAACTCATTCGTTTGATGCAATTGTTTTATGATGTTCTCAAAATTGTCGGAAAAAGCCATATCCATGGTGCGTTCAACGCCAAGGGGGCTAAGACATTTCTCTCGGATAAGCGATCTAATTTTATCGAATCCGATTTTCTGTTCAAAATTTTGCGGATAAATCACCGTTAAAATCTCCTATTAAAGTTCAGTTTGCAAAGGTAGTTAAAAGGGATGAGAGTCGGTTTCGTAATTGAACGGAAGCTGACAATCTTTTTAATTTTGAGGGGAATCAGTTTGTTAATATCGAAACGGAATAGAACTAAAATATTCCGGTAAGCTTTTAAGAGAAGCCATCTGAAAGATGGAATGGGTAGAAAAAAGAAATGGTTGTCTCACGACAACCAATCTTTATTAACCTTAAATCTAATACCATGAAAAACACATGACAAATATAGGAGCTTTTTTTGTTCTGTGCAATACTATGACGTGTAAAATTTCTATGTTTAATTATTATTTAACTATTTACCATAATTATGTTATAGGGTGTTTTTAATAGAGGTTATGAAGATGGTGTTTTTCCTCCCTCATAATGAAAAAGAGCAGAGGGGAAAAAAGAGATCCCATGACTTATTCAAAATTTGAATTGATAGGTATCGGAAATGTTGGGATGAAAGGAGGGATAATTCAGATGATTTCGGTTTTAGGTTTCATAAATACGAACATTTTTTTATAAAAAACTGTTTTATAGTTAATAACCGTTGTGAATTATTTATTTAAAGCAAAAAGATTATGTCTCGTAAAGTATTTATTTTCGGAACCATAGAATCTGATTCTTATAAAGATCCGGACTATATATATTCCTTAGTTGAGGAGCTCGCAATAACGGGCGTAAACGCTATTTGCTTCAGTATACATACCGATGAGGGATGTTCGGATACTGCTATCGGAATGTCTCGTTGGGAGAGCATTAAGAAATATTGCGAAGCACTGAACATCGAGTTTATCGGACGACCGAGAGCATTAAGCGCAGTAGGTTGTTGTGAGGAGTTGGGTGTAGCACGATATCGTATCGCTGCAGAGGAAGTGGGGAATTTTCCGTTGTTGGAGAAATTGGCCAGAACCGGAAAAGAACTGGTCATATCGGTACCACCGGGGTTTGACTGGCAGATTGAGCGAATGATCGATTTTATTCAACCGTATGAAAATCCGATCGTATTGATGAACTGGATGCCGTTTTATCCTTGCCAACCTTGGGACTGGGGATTAAAACGGATTGAATGGTTACAGAATCATTTCGGGTATCGGGTGGGGTTATGCGAGCGTTCGGGAGATGTGTTAGCCAGTGTAGCCGCCATCGCCATGGGGGCTGAATATATTGAGTTTCGAATTTCGGAGTATACAAACGAAATGCGAAAGCGCTTGGCAGAAGCCATCGTAAAAACCGAAACATCATTTCAAGCGCAACCGAACCAGGAGAATTACGCTCTTTGCGCCGCATATAAAGGAATGTATGAGCGATCGTTGATTCTGAATAAAGATAAGAAGAAAGGCATGATAGATCGGAAGAGCGTCGTGTAGGGAAAGAGTGTTAAGATTAGTGTAGA
>CAMTOW010000287.1 GCA_947074245.1 uncultured Bacteroidales bacterium
CGGCATACGAGATTCTCCGGAGTGACTGGAGTTCAGACGTGTGCTCTTCGATCTCGTTCAACTGATAAACCGGAATATTACCTTCTGCGACAGATGCACGTTTCAATGGGCGGATGTTGTCATAGTTGGATAGTCCGATTTTCTTATAAACACCCCATGTCGATTTCAACATGTTACCGATGTTCATTACATCGAGGCTTACCTGAAGACCATATTTATGGTTACCGATGTTTACATACCAGTCGTGAGTTACTTTGAAGTCAAACTGATGCAACCAAGGTTCCATATAACCGTATCGTTGTGCATATTTACCTTTGCGATCGCGCAAGTAAGATGTACCTTCTACATAATCCCAGAATGCCTGAGCCTGATCGGCAGCGCTGAACGTAACGTTTCCTTCTTTATCTTTTTGATCGGAGAATCGAAGTTCGTCTTTGCTTGCCGGAATATAAAGCAGGTCTGATGTGTTACCGTCGCCATTCAAGTCGTTTGAATAAGTGAACGACATACGACCTGTACGCGCTCCACGATAGAATACCGAGAATGTTGTTTTGTAATGCTCGTTACCCACTTCATAAGAAAGGCTTCCGATCAAACGATGAGGAACAGCGAATGCCGAGTAACTCAATCCCGGGTCGTTCAAGCTGTTGATCGCAACGTTGCTAGACCAAGCCGAACTAGCCGATGACCCCGGATTCGCAGTCATATCTTTCGCCATTGTATAAGTATAGGAGAACGAACCGCTTACACCGTATTCAAAACGTTTGCTCAATGTTCCGTTGAAAGAGTATTGATATCCTTTTTTGTTTCCGTTGGTAAGAACCATTGCGCTACTTACACCCTTGTTAACTCGATTAGAGCCCGATGGCCAATACTCGCGGTTATCCGGACCACCGAAGCTTTCCGGAGCGGTCGTTTCATTGATGTTTTTCTGTACGATGTTGTGTACATCGCGTGTGTACATCGCTCCGACAGCCAATTTAAACATTAGAGGCAAAGAGAATTCAGCGCCCAAGCTACTTCTCCATACTTGAGGCATTTTGAATTTTCTGTCTACTACACAAATCGCGCCCGGTGCTTGTTCGGCAGGTGTCTGAGGGAAAAGATCCGGATATTTCGCCATAAGATCTTTATAGTTCGCCTCAAATTTAAATCCATCCGGAATCGTAGTCAATGGATCGAGTGTATTCTGCAACATACCCGAGTTGGTCGGTTGGTTGGTGAACCATACGAATGGAAGCAAACCTGTGAACAATCCGGTTCCCCCTGTGATCAGGATGTTTCTGTCACCCATCACGTCCCAGTTGAAGCCCAATCGAGGAGACCACAATACGCGTCCTCTTGGCCATTTCGAAATATCGATGTGTCTGTCATTTTCAAATGTCAGATCCTGAATCGCACTGTTTTTTTTCAATTTGTTGAAATACATCGGTAAGTCAAGACGTAGTCCCAATGTTATTTTCAATTGATCCGTAGCCGTGTATTCATCCTGAATGTATAGACCGCCCATTCCAAACGCAAGTTCCGCACCCGGAGCGTCTTTGCCACCATATCCGTATGTCAGACCGAATGTAGTCGGATTATTTCCGTTCATGAAATCTTCCATCGAAGCGTAACGCCAGTAACCGAGCGGGTAGCGTAGGTAAGAGTTCTTAAAGAACAATCTCTCGAAAGAGACACCGGCAGTCAGATAATGATTATTCAGAGCGATATTAATGTTTTCGGATATCTGGAACGTGTTGTTTTCCACATCGTTGTGCGGTGTGAATAGCTCCGTACCGAAACTCATGTATTGCTGTCCGTCTTTGTAGATATCCACAAATGGGAAATCACTTCCTTTCGACTCGCGTTTATCACGGATATGCGTATAAGAAACCAAGAGTTTGCTGGATACTTTTTGCGTGAACGCGCTGTTCCATTCACCCGTGATTGATGTCACGACATTGTGAAGTTTGTAATTCGAGTTTCCGAAAGCCATGGAGTTGATGCTGTAACGATTCGCTCCGCGTGGGTTTGGCGCCGAGTTGGCGTTACACTGCTGGTCGTTTTTCGAGTCTACCGCGTTGAATCGTAACGTCACTTTGTTAGCTTCGTCGATGTTCCAGTCGATACGGGCAAGGATCTTCCAGTTTTTGCTAGTGAAATCTCCGAAATTTTCATAAGCGCCCGGATCATATCCGTATGAGCTTTTCAGGAAGTCAGACATGCGTCCCATATCCGACAATGTTGTACGAGATATGTATTCTTCCGCATTAGCGACACCGTTTTCACTGGCTCTCCATGCTACACCCGGAAGAGTCTGATTTTCATACTCCCCGTTGAGGAAGAAAAACAATTTGTTTTTTAGGATAGGACCACCTACGGATAGACCGTACATTTCAGAAAAGCGTGAATTCGCATTCGGTACGCTGATGTCATCAATGTAGTTTCCGGTAAATGTTTTCGGACGTAAATAGGTGTATGCGGCTCCTTTGTATGTGTTGTCTCCACTTTTTGTAACAGCGTTCACCGATCCTCCGGTAAAGCTGGATACTTTCACATCATAAGGTGATACCGATACGCTGATCTGCTCGATCGCGTCCAATGAAATAGGTTGAGCGTCACCGCCCGGTAGGTTTTTTGAACTGAGTCCGAAGCTGTTGTTGAATGCTGCACCGTCGACGGTGATGTTGTTGTAACGTCCATCCTGGCCTGCGAAACTGTTGCTGGCACCCGCGTAAGGTGATAGTTTCGTGAAGTCACTGATGCTTCGGGTAATGGTAGGTAAAGTTGTGATTTGTCGAGTCGATACGTTGGTTGTCGTACCTGACTTTTCTTGGGATTTCTGAGAGATCACGACCGCTTCCTGCAAGGTGACGGACGATTCCTGCATTTTAGCGTTCAACTGGAACGTTTCTCCCAACTGCAGGGTAATGTCATTGTAGATTACAGGTTGATATCCGATATAAGACATCTCTACCCGGTAAGGGCCGCCGGCACGCATACCCTGTATCGTATAGCGTCCCTGATCGTTTGTGATAATTCCGTAGCGCGTACCTGAGGGCTCATGCACCGCTACAACTGTTGCCCCGATAAGAGGCTCGTTCAATTCATCCACCACTCGTCCGCTTAAGCTCGAAGTTGTAACCTGCGCCATCAGCGAAATACCCATCATCAAAAAAAAGAACGAAAGAAATAATTGTTTCCTTCTCATTGCGAATTTAGATTTGATTAGACGTAATTATGAGACAATTTTTTAATTTCTATACAAATTTGCAAAATTATATTTAATCAATCGCAAGGGTGAGGAGATATTTTGTTGTTAAAATGCTGTTACATAAAATTATGCTCCATTTTAACAGTCGCTTTTTATTTTATGGATGGAATATGTAAAGAATAAGAGTAAATGAAGTGAGATAATAAAAGGTTATGGCTTAAAGATGTGAGGAACGAAACGGCTCAGGTTGTCAGTTATTCTCGATTTGGTTTCCCGGATACCGATACCATGAGCATGGCCGCCGATTACCCACGAACCGATTACGGGATAATACCCGTCAAAACATGGGATATCGACAAGTTGCTGATAGATAAAGCCTTCTTCGCCGTATTCACCCTGCGTCTCTTCGAGAATGCGACTGTTTCTGACTAAAGTCACATTGGCACCCTCCCGCGAAAAGATCGGTTTGGCGCAATGATCCCATCGGGGTTTTTGATCGGAAGCCTGCAATATATAAGGAGAATTGGGGAATAATTCACTCAGAATCACCAGCATCCCTTTGTTTGACATCAACATCTTCCAGATCGGTTCGACCCAACACATTTCTGCGTTCGGAATCTCTTTCCCGAATTCTTCCGTTGCGAGCCACTCCCACGGATAGAGTTTGAAAAGACAGTTGATCGGCTGATACCCCGGAGTATAGAATGAATTATAGATCGGAAGAGCGGCGTGTAGGGAAAGAGTG
>CAMTOW010000288.1 GCA_947074245.1 uncultured Bacteroidales bacterium
GCAAAATTCTTCTGCTTTTCCTGTTTCGATAGCAAGGTATCTCTTTAAGAGCCGTTTTTGGACGACACTTTCAATCTATCATTGAAATCAAAGAGGGATCTGCATCGGATATTTTATAATCGACTTCGGTTATTTGAGGTTACGAAGCTGATGTCCCATCCGGTCTTTCTTGGTCCGCATGTAAAACTCATTGAATTCGTTGGGCATTATTTCGATCGGCACGTTTTCGACGATCTCAATCCCATACCCTTCCAATCCGATTCGTTTTACCGGATTATTGGTCATCAGTCGCATTTTAGTAACGCCTAAGTTCTTGAGGATGTTCGCTCCGACACCGTAATCGCGCTCATCGGCATCAAAGCCCAAGTGTAGATTGGCATCGACCGTATCAAGACCCTCTTCCTGAAGTTTATACGCTTTGATTTTATTCATCAGACCGATTCCGCGACCTTCCTGATTCATATAAACGATAACCCCTTTGCCTTCTTTTTCAATCAGTTCCATTGATTTATGTAACTGTTCGCCACATTCGCAACGCATTGATCCGAAGATATCGCCGGTTACACAAGACGAATGAACACGCACCAGAATCGGCTCATCTGCTTTCCAAGTACCTTTGATCAGAGCCACATGCTCCAATCCGTTGGACTTCTGACGGAACGGAATCAGGCGGAAATCGCCGTAATGAGTCGGCATGTGAACTTCTTCACCTTCATCTACAAGAGATTCCTGTTGCGCACGATAGCGGATCAGAGCCGCTACTGAAATGATTTTCAGGTTGTGCTCTTTTGCCATTTCCACCAATTCGGGAAGGCGAGCCATCGTACCGTCTTCATTCAAGATTTCGATAAGAACACCTACGGGCTGTTTACCTGCCAAACGGCAAAGATCGACAGCGGCTTCGGTATGGCCAGCGCGGCGCAAAACCCCACGGCTACGGGCGCGAAGCGGGAAAATGTGTCCCGGACGACCGAATTCTTCCGCACGGATGTCGGGTTCGGCAAGGAATTTCAGAGTCATCGCACGGTCGTAGGCCGATATACCCGTCGTGCAACCATGCGAAAGCAGGTCGACAGACACGGTGAACGGAGTAGCGTGCAACGACGTATTGGATGAAACCATGTATGGCAGTTCGAGTTTATCGGCAACTTCGTCACTCATGGGCGCACACATCAGGCCGCGGCCATAACGAGCCATAAAATTCGCTTTTTCAGGAGTCATCATTTCGGCGCACGTGATAAAATCTCCTTCGTTTTCGCGATCTTCATCATCCACGACGATGATAAGATTTCCGTTACGGATCTCTTCTATCGCTTCTTCTATCGTATTTAATTGAAAATCTCCCATAATTTATTTATTATTTTCTCTTAGCAAAATTAGTAATTCCTGATTGTTTTTGATGATAGACCGAATCGCCTGAAGCCGTTTTTTGCGTTTAAATATGGCAAACAAGTAATAAGGGATACTAACCGGTAAAATAAATGCTACAATAAGCCCGAGGATCGGGTTATTGGCCGGGCTTCCGAAATTCATCTTATAAAGAACCGGAGTATCGGAAAGTCGCTTGAGCACATCTTCATCGGCGGAGTTGCTTCCCATTTCAAGAAGCAGGTTGTAGCGCACGACAAGGTCTTCCAATCCGGTCGGGGCATATTTGTTGGAAAAGAAATTGAAAAAACTGATCGAACGCGGATCTTCGGAGGCACGAAGGTATTTTTCGCAATCCTCGTCGAACGCGGTAATATCGTTGGCAAAACGGTTTTTATCAAGCGTTTCGATGATGACCTCTTTCTTTTTGAAGGTTCTTCTTTTCTGTAGCCCGAAGAAGTTGCGCAATGTGGTTACGTAGACTTCGGAGTTGAAGAGAGCCGAGTCGTTGACGGCTTTGATGGTAAAGAAGATTCCGAGCGGGAGCAAGATGGCAGAGCTTAACCAACGACCTTCCCAAGGCGTCATCTGACCATCGCGAGCCAGCTTATAGCCGGTATTGTCGATGATGTAATAGATGATAAAAAGGAATACCGAAACGATAACCGGCATACCGAGTCCGCCTTTACCGATGATCGCCCCCAGGGGAGCACCGATGAAGAAGAAGATGAGACAGGCAAAAGAAAGGGTAAACTTCTGGTGCATCTCGATTTCGTGACGACGGATCGATTTGCTTTCCTCTCTTTGAACCGACTCTTTGAAGGAGAAGTCTTGTTTGATGGCTGATGCTTTGGACAACGCCTTGGCCGCGATATCGGATTGATCCTTTATGTTGGCAGCGATGAATATCGAATCGATATCTACCGGCGTCATGTGATTGGCAGCCAATGCCGAATCGGACTTATTTTCGTAAGTAAGCGTTTTGAAATAGCTGTCTTTCTTGAGAGCTTCGCCATAAGACATCGAGATGGAATCGTTGCGTACGTTGAGTGAATCGATCGACGCTAGGAGCTGATCCATATTTTTGCCGACATACATGTTGGAAAGGAACGAATCGTCCATTCGGTTGAAGTTGGCATCAAATTCGATGAGGATATCTTTTTTTGTAAAAGACTCGCGGCGATAGGGTACGTTATTGGACGATGTACGCTGATCCTTGAGGTTCTCAAAGGATTCGCCATCGTAAAGGGTCAGAAAAAGGAACTGTTTATCGGCCGTCATCTTGAGTTGGCCGGAGTCGGCCACGATAACGGTCGCGTCTTCGAAATTGCCGGAAAGGTCGTAGATCATCACATCGTAGAGCATCCCTGTTTCGCGGTTTTTATGCTGTACGTAGAGGTTAAAACCTTGTATCTCTTTGTAGAAAACACCTTCGGGAATATCAAGTTCGGGTGATTTGTTACGAATGGCGTAGAGCAGGCTGAACATTTTCACCTGCGAACGGGGTAGGACTTCGTTTTGAAAGAAAAAAGCTCCCGTGGCAATGACGCAAACGGTAATGATGAGCGGTAACATGATACGGATCAACGAGATACCCGCCGCTTTCATCGCCAAGAGCTCCAAACGCTCCGCAAGATTACCAAAGGTCATCAATGATCCGAGCAGAACGGCCAATGGGAGAGCCATTGGGACCATGGATAATCCTGCGTAGAAAAATAATTCAGCAAGAACGGTTATTTCGAGTCCTTTACCTACCATTTCATCGACATATTGCCATAGGAACTGCATAAGCACGATGAAAAGGCAGATCAGGAAAGTCATACAAAAGACCGGAAGGAAGGTCTGAAGTAAAAATGTATCTAATCTTTTTAAGCGTAGCATATTTTCGGGTTTCTACGCAAAAGTAATGTAAAAAATCGAAAGAAATCCGACTCTATTCTCATTATCTTGAATTCAAGATCAGATCCCTAATCTTCTCTTCAGATTATCGATTTGGAGATTCCAAAGTTCGACAGAATCCTCTCTTTCATCCGGAAGAGCATAATCGGTAACTTCAAGTACGGTAGTACCTGTCAGTTCGATCTGATGGATTCGGAATTCGAAGAATGTCTTTTTCGTATCTTCCTCTTCCTCATTCCATCGGAAACGGATAAAAACGCCTGTTCGACAGCCTACCTGTTCGGCATCCTGCGGCATCTTGTTCCAGAAGAATGTAAATTGTTTTCCTTTAAATTTTACGTCATCCGCAAACCAATTGGCTAAACCATGTGCCGTAGCGATGTAGGTCCATAGCACCGATGGTGAAACACTTTTGAGTGTATATTCGATATTGAATTTCTCTTTAGTCATAGATCTGTTTTTGATTTGCTGACAATATAGAAATAAAAATAAAAATACATATATAATTGCAAATAAAAATGTAAGATTTTGATTCTGATTTTTTTGAATTAAAAGAAATTTGCAAAGTGGAAAATATTTTATACTATGCTAAATGTTTGTTTATTAATGAATAAGCTGTCAAAACGGTATATGAGGCTAAAAATATTTGAAAACGAAGGTTTGGAAA
>CAMTOW010000289.1 GCA_947074245.1 uncultured Bacteroidales bacterium
ACCCATCATCATTTTGGCTTGACCTTTTAGCGGAATGAAAATAAAGGCAGGTGTTCCCTGTATGTCATACAACGCGGCGAGTTCCGGATATTGCGATGCTTCAACCCGGAAGAAGTTAATATCGGGATACTCTTTTGCGGCTTCCTCATATATCGGGATCATGGCCTGGCAATGCGGACACTCTTCGAGGTAAAACTCGATAACACTATTCTTTTTTATTTCATAAGGAGCGTTTGCGCCCTGTTCGTAGTTGATAATCTCATTCTTGAACGATTGTATGTCTAAATTCGTAATCATGATTAGGTTTTGTTTAGATGGATATTTTAAGAAACAAACAAACGACTAGAGGGATCAGTTTTTCTTTTTGTCATAAAGAAGGTTATGTCTGCGCATCGGGCGGGATATTTGATCCCGGAGAAATATTCGCCATTTATATATATATAGTTCTTTTTGTGAAATATTATTCGACAAATGATAAAACACGGATCACACTTCCGAATAAAAGACTTACTTTTGGCAACTCTAAAAAAATTGTTTCATCACAACAACCCTGCGACAGGGTTCTAAACGAAGAAAGGAGGTCAATATGGTTGATTTTCTAGTATGCGACAGCGGATTCGCATCAATTGAAAACTGGATCCCAAAATGTTGGATTCGAGTTACAGCTCCCACTCAAGACGAATTAGCTCAACTTCAGAAGAAATATGATGTCCCGATTGAATTCATAAAGGATATTGAAGACGTCGAAGAGCGCCCTCGTATTGAAGTGGAGGAAGGATGGTTGATGACTTTGCTTCGAGTCCCTTACAAGATTGAAGAAAGTAATTCCCCTTTCAGTACCGTTCCTTTCGGAATTATGATCAAAGGTGATGTGTTTTTAACAATATGTCATTATCAGACGGACATGTCGTCCGATTTTGTCCGATATACGCTTCGTAAGAATATAAAAGAATTGACAGGCATCGACCTGCTTCTTTCTTTATATCTGTCTTCATCAGTATGGTATTTGAAATACCTTAAACAGATGAATCAACAGATCAAACAAGCCGAAAATCAATTGGAAGAGTCTATTCGTAATGAAGAACTTCATCAGTTGATGCGATTTGAGAAATCGCTGGTGTATTTCATTACCTCATTGAGAGGAAATGAAGTTTTATTAGCTCGTTTGAAGAAGTATCTGAAAACGAATGCCTCTACCTTCGATGACGATTTGCTCGATGAGGTTGAAATTGAATTGCAGCAGGCATATACTACGGCCAATATCTACAGCGATATTCTGGCAGGAACGATGGATGCTTATGCGTCGATTATTTCGAATAATCTGAACGTGATCATGAAGCAATTGACTTCTGTTTCCATCATATTAATGATACCTACCGTCGTTGCGAGCATGTACGGAATGAACGTGCCCAATTCATTGGAAGGTAATCAATACGGATTCTGGATAATCTGTCTGTTCTCAGCCTTTTTATCTTTATTCGGTATCTGGATGTTTAAACGTCATAAATTCTTTTGATGTATACTCCATTCGATATTTCATCCTGGAATCGGAAAGAAGCGTATTATTTTTTTCTTTCCTATGAAGATCCCTATGTCGATGCTTCGGTCGAAATGGATGTGACGCCGTTGTACGATTTCTGCAAATCCCGGCAAATCTCATTTGCTTACGCATCTCTGTGGGTCGCTTTGAAAATTTGCAATGAAATTGATAATTTCCGGTTGCGCATCGTAGGAGAGGAGTTGAGGTTATATCATACCGTTCATGCCGGTCAGACGTTGGGTTATGACGACGGAACCTATACAAATTGTTTTTTCAAATACGATACCGATCTTGTTCGGTTTTGCCGACTTTGTCGTGCTCACGCCGATGAGATTAAGGCAGGTCCCAAGATGAATGAACGTCGAACGGAAGAACTGGATATGATTCATACCAGTATCATCCCTTGGTTTTCATTCATAAACATAAAGAATCCGAGAAAAAACAAATGGGATTCGATCCCGAAAATCAATTTCGGAAAGATGAGTCTCTCTGCAGACGGGCGTCGGGTCATGCCATTGGCATTGAGTGTGCATCACGCTTTAATGGATGGTTATCAGATGGGATTGTTTTTCAATCGATATCAGGAAATAGTAAATTCGATAAAATAAAAGAAGGCGATTTTTTAATCGCCTTCTTTCGTTTGTGTTAAGCATCAGCCTTTTTAATGGCTTCGATCTCATCTAACTCTTTTTCTTTAAACAACTTTTCGATTTTCTTATTCATGCTGTCCATGAAGTCATCCCAATAAGTTTCCATTACACATGGATTCATGAAATACGGAGTCAATAGGCAAGCTCTCAATACAATGATGTTATGCTCTTTGTCCCATTGTTCTTTCGGGATACCCAATCGTTCTGCCAAACCATAAGGAGCATCGCCATAATCGTCATAAGCCAGATCTGTATGCGATGTCAGGAAGTCTGATTTCAGAATTGGTTGTCCGAACGGCGCGCTCATGGCAAATAATTTGTTATTGAACGCATTCATAGCAGCCATATCCTTATTTCCTTCGATATTATATGCCCAGTCTACGATATTGAAGTCCGGTTCCGTCAAAGCTTCCATCTTAATCGTTTTGTCTCCGATCTTGAATGGAGCCGTAGCTTTAATCATTTCATAGAATTTATAGGCACCATAGACGCTTGCGCCGATCAAACGTCCGTATCCCGTAATATTAAGAGGAATGATTTGATGGGCTACCCAAACACCTGCTGCTGCTGCTCCTGCTTTAGATCCTTCAATAATGAAACTACCGAGTAGTTCAGGGAACTTGGTGTTTTGCTCCAAAACGTATGCGGCAAAGAATGATACCGCTTGTACCATACGTTTGTCGCGAATAGCGATACCGCCGGCTGCGTAAGGCACATAACCCATCTTATGAGGGTCGATCGTTACGGAGTTCACATCAGCCATCGCTTTATAAGCGTTATAGACGTCTGTTGATGGCCAATCAACCTCTTCAGGGAAAATACCGTCTTTTACCAAACGGGTTTTCAGAGTTTTATAAGGAATGAATTCCTGTTCTTCATCCAAGAAAATGGTACGAGCGTAACCGCCGTATGCTGCATCGGCATGGATATAGAATGAAACGCCTTTTTCCTTTTCAAACTTGTCGCGCAATGCTACTACTTTGTCCAAATGGTCAACGGCGCCTTCTTCGGTTGTTCCGATAACGGCTACCACTCCCAAAATAGGAATTTTCTTATCAATCAGGTCATTGATTGTTTTTTCCAATACGTCGATATCCATGCGATATTTTTCATCAACCTGAATATCAATCATATTTTCGATACCGATACCGAGCAGATCGGCAGCTTTCACCCATGAGTAGTGTTTAGTCTGCGGAACGATCCATTTGCCGAGTTTGTTTCCTTCGACTCCTTTTCCACGTACCGAATGATTTCGGATATCCATCCATTCGCTCTGTACTTTATCCGAAAGATCAAGGATATCGCAGATTTTCATATTAGCCAGTTCCCAATCTGTTTTTCCGGCTACCAGTTCTGGTTTAACCTCTTTAATGGAGAATGGAATAGATTTGATATTACGTGCATACCACAATCCTTCCATATTGGCGATTGTACCGTCGTTCGTAATGTGTCCCCATCCTTTTTCAAGATCGAAACCGATGATTTTACAGAAGTCTTTTCCTACTTCCAATTCCATCGGAGTCGTAGCGGGAGCTCCCTCGTATGCGCAGTTATTCGGATTGTAAAGCATAGCTGTTACATAACCGATAATTGACGGCATCAGGATTTCACTGTTCATTTGTCCCAAATAACGAGGCGAATGCCAAGGCACGGATGTTTCACGCAATTTGGCGCTCAAAAGCTGTAGCGCGTTGATGGTTTTCTGTTGTACGTTCAGAAATGCCGGTGAAGACTGTTCTTCC